>CADBPA010000042.1 GCA_902796505.1 uncultured Ruminococcus sp. | reverse complement strand
TCGCACCGCTGGGACTCCGCTTTTTATCAATGTAACAAATAAGCGTATCGCACTCGTCAATCATTTTTCGATTGCTAACGGTAATTTCCCGCCTATCTGAACAAAAGTTTCCTCATCGTTCTGTTGCCTGCTTTTCCCGCAGGATCCCGGCGTAGGCGAGCGTCTGGCGGAGCGCGTTGTCTTTTTTGACTCCGGCGAGACGGAGTTTATGAGCGAAGGCGAGATAGTCTGAAAAATCCTTTCCGGGCGCAAGACCTGCTTCGAGAAGATCTCTTCCCTGCACGTACGGCGCCGCCATCGTCTTGCGGTAAAAGGCGAGACGATCGTCAAGATCCCGGCTGTAATCGACGTAGGGATCCGCACCGATCTTGCCAAGCCCGTCCGCCAGAGCGAGCAGGAGCAGATCCTCCGGGCAGACCGAAAGGTCGAAGAGGCGGTTGGAGGCTTTATAGGAGGACTTCATGGCGGCAAGCGCGTTCGGGCGCATATGCAGTTCGATCATATTCTTTACGTAATCGATCAGGCGGATCTCCCCGGTGATGCGTTTCATAAAGCGTTCGCCGAGCCCGACGCCGGCGATCTCATGGCTGAAAGACCGGATACGGTCGCCTTCCCGCTTGGTGGTGACGGCTTTGCCGAGGTCGTGCGTCAGAGCCGCATACATGAGACCGAGCGGATATTCGGCCTGAGAGCGGAGTTTTGCCGCCTCGTCCAGCACCATCAGCGTGTGGACATACGCCGAGCCTTCGGCGTGATAGCGCGGATCCTGCGGCGTATCGATCAACGCTTCGAGTTCCGGAAACCAAAGCGAGAGATGCCCGCTTTCCCGCAGGATCTCAAAAAAGACCGACGGACGATCCGCCTGCAGGAGCGCCTTGTTCAGCTCGCCCTCCACACGCTCTTTCGGCAGAGCGGAAAGATCCATTTTACGAAAAAGCTCCATCGTTTCGGGCGCGACCGAGAAGCCGAAGCGCGCCGCAAACTGCGCGCCGCGCAAGACGCGGAGCGGATCTTCTCCGAAGGTCCTTTCGCTGACGTGGCGCAGGATCCCGGCGCGAAGGTCTTCTCTGCCGCCGAAATGATCGACGACCTCTCCGGTCAGTATGTTTTTCATCATTGCGTTGACGGTGAAATCCCGGCGTTCGGCGGCAAGCCGCGTTCCGAGATAGGGATCGACGAAAACGGCAAAATCCCGATGTCCGCGCCCGGTCGCTTCTTCTTTGCGCGGCATGGCGATGTCGAGATCGTATCCGCGCAGACCGAAAATGCCGAAGGAAGCGCCGATCTCCATGCGTTCGCCGATGCGGTCGAGGACCGCAGCGAGTTCTTCCGGCGATACGCCGTGTACCTCAACGTCGATATCCTTGATCGGACGGCCGAGGATCTCGTCGCGGACAAAACCGCCGACGTAATAGGCGCATCCGCCGCGATCCGCAACTTCCGAGGCGATCTTTTTCGCCATCTCAAAGTTTTCTTCCGTACTTCTCAAAACGACTTCCTCATCGGACAAAGTTGGTGAATACGTGCGGTTCGGTCTCCGGGAGACCGAATTTTTCTTTTCCGAGCGCGATTGAACGCATCAGAAAGGCCATATTCCGCGCCAGCGTGCGCATCATCTGGAGGCCTTCGGCGTCCTCTTCCGCTTCGCCCTTCGCCGCGCCGTGGATACCATTCCAGTATTGCCCGGAGGCGATCGGCATTCCGCTGATGCCGAAAAATTTGTTCAGTTCGTCGTAGGTCGCGGTCAATCCTCCCCGGCGTGCAGAACAGATCGCCGCGCCCACTTTCATTCGCTTTTCAAAATGTGTGCTGTAAAAAAGCCGCTGCAGGAAAGCGACAAGCGTCGCGTTGGCGGACGCATAGTAGACCGGGGATGCGACCACAAGTCCGTCCGCCTCCTCGAATTTCGGCGCTACGGCGTTCACCGCGTCGTCGAAAACGCATTTTCCGTTTTTATGGCAGAAGCCGCACGCCATACAGCCGCGCACCGCCTGATTGCCGACTTGGATCGTTTCGACCTCGATCCCCTCTTGTGCGAATACTTTTTCCATTTCCGCAATCGCAAAAGACGTGTTGCCGTCCTTGCGCGGACTTCCGTTCAAAATCAAAACTTTCATATTGTCCCTCATTTATAGATTTGTTTGGATCTGCAGAATATCGTCCATCCGGATGACACGGCTGCCGACCGCGACCGTGCGGTACACAAAATCCACCCCGGCGACGACGCCCGTGTAATCGAGATACCGTTTTCCCTCTTCGGAATACGCCCGGATCACGATCGGATCTCCGGGCTGAAGCTTGCGCAGTTTGCGGTCGATCCGTGCGGATTCCTCTTCGGAAAGTAAACTTTTCTTTTCAAATTGAAGCTCGGATTCCTTTTTCGCCAACGCTTCATCGAGTCCTTTGACGGCGGCAAACGGCATAAACTGTTTCGCCCGATCGGCGATCGGCATCTTCGGACGGCTCTTATTCAGATCATACGCCACTTTTGTGCCCTCCGATCTGGTGGTTTCTTTCGCGTGCGGTCGCGCCTTCTTCAAGATCCTGTGCGCGGAGCATCGCGTCTCTGCCGAATTTTTCTTTGATGGCGATCACCGCTTTCTGCACGCGTTTGGTCTTTTTCTCATCCTCGCCGAAAGCCTCTCCGGAATCAAACAGAGAGAGCTGCTCCGCTCCGTCCTCTTCCTCCTCGCGGATCAGGCGGTTTGCTCCGACGATCACGCGGCGGATATACGCTCCGTCCGGGATCATCCGGCGATAGGCTTTCAGGACGGCAGGGATCCAGAGGCGATCCGAGCAGGTCGCTTTCGGCAGGCTGACCGCAGCGGAGACGGGATCGGCGTTTTCCCGGCCGGCATATCCGACGGCGATCCCCATTTCCCCGCAGATCAAACCGCGTGCCGCAAGATCCAGACAAACGGCGTCTACCATCTCGCGCAGGATGATCTCTCCTTCGCTTTTGGAATAATCGCGCATCAGGACCTGACCGCTCGATAGTCCGTTTGCCTTCGGTTTATAGGCTTTGACATCGGCGATCGTGGTCGGCTCAACGCCGGTTGCATGGTCGATCAGAAGCTCGGCGTCAACACCGAACATATCGTAAAGAATTTCGGGATCCGCCGCCGCGATCGCGCGCATGGTAAAGATGCCGCGCTTTTCAAGACGTTCGGCAATGCCCCGTCCGACGCGCCAGAAATCGGTCAGCGGCCGGTGATCCCAAAGGGTTTTGCGATAGGTTTCCTCATCCAGAACGCCGATGAAATCTGCGGCGTGCTTCGCCGTGATGTCCAGAGCAACTTTGGCAAGATACAAATTGCTTCCCACTCCGGCAGTCGCGCGGATACCGAGCTCCTCGCGGATGCGATCCATCAGAAAGAGCGCGGCTTCCCTTCCGGTCATATGCATCGCAGGAAGATAGCGCGTGACGTCGAGAAACGCCTCGTCGATCGAATAGACGTAAACGTCCTCCTTCGCAAAATAGCGCAGGTAGATCGCATAGATCTCGGCGGCGTAGTCAATATATCTCTGCATGCGCGGCGGTGCGACGATATATTCGATGCCCTTCGGGATCTCGAAGATCCGGCAACGGTTGCGCACGCCGAGTGCCTTCATCGAGGGAGAGACGGCAAGGCAGATGGTTTTGTCCGAACGCTCCGGATCGGCGACGACGAGATTGGTCGTCATCGGATCGAGCCCGCGCTCCGCGCATTCGACCGAGGCGTAAAAGGATTTCAGATCGATACAAAGATAAACGCGATCGCTCATACGTCCGCCTCCTTTCCCTCATAGAATATGCAAAACTCCGCTTTCTCATCCGGGGAGGAAAGCGGAGATCGTGAGTGAATTATCAGGGCTGAACCCGGAACTGAGCGATCTTCTCGAGAAAATCCTCCGCATGATCGCTGTGAGCCACGAGCTTGATGGGTGACAGAAGATCAAGAGCGAAAATGCCCATGATCGACTTTGCGTCAACAACGTATCTTCCCTGCTCAAGATCCACTTCGTAATCGAGCATCACGACTTCTTTTACAAAATCGCGCACCTGCTGAATGTTCTTCAGCGTGATATAAACCGACTGCATACGATTCCTCCTTCGGTCTTTTTCTTTTATTATAACAGAAGGTTTTTCGCTTGTCAAGGTCGCGGCAAAAAAATCTCTGTATAAAAAGTGCGGCTTTGGGAATACTCTCGGCAAACGAAAGGAGTTTCTCATGAAAAGACAAACAAAAAGCAACACACTTTCCGCCCTGCTTGCCCTTTTGATCGGAGCGATCCTACTCGCCGCTTTGCCGACCGAAGCGGAAGCAAAAATCTACGACGACACCCTTCGCCTACATATCCTCGCAGCCTCCGACAGCGACGAGGATCAGGCGATCAAACTGAAGATCCGGGATAAGATCCTCGAAAAGTACGGCGCGCTTCTCTCCGGCGCAAAAACGCTCGCGGAAGCCGAGGCGATCGCCGAAAAATCGCTTCCTGCCATTGAATCCGATTGCAATCTTTGGCTTTCGGAACTCGGATGCGCGCAAAGCGCCGTCGCAACGCTCTCGGTCGAATGGTATGACACGCGCGAATACGAAAATTTTGCGCTCCCGAAAGGATATTACGCTTCCCTGCGCATTCTTCTCGGCGAGGGCGAGGGGCACAACTGGTGGTGCGTGATGTATCCGCCGCTCTGCCTCGATATGGCGACCGACGCGCCGAAAGACGACGGGTATACCGCCGAGGAAAAACAACTGATCGGCGGCAGATACAAGGTAAAGTTTAAAATTCTTGAGATTTTTTCGGATCTTTTCGCGCAAAGAGGTTGATTTTTTCTCCCGAATCCTTTATAATAGTATCAAAACGCAAAGGAGGAGAAAAAAGTGGCAGATTCCAAGAATCCGACCATCGCGGAAAACCGCAAGGCGCGGCACGATTATTTCGTGATCGAAACCTATGAAGCCGGCATCGAACTGTTCGGCACCGAGGTCAAGTCCATCCGCGGCGGAAACGTCAATCTCAAGGACTCCTATTGCGATATCAAGGACGGCGAGATCCGTATCATCGGAATGCATATCAGCCCCTATGAACAGGGCAATATTTTCAATCGCGATCCTCTGCGCGAAAAGCGCCTGCTGATGCACAAAAAAGAGATCATGAAACTCGCCGGGCTGACGACCAGAGAAGGCTATACGCTGATCCCCCTTTCTCTTTACTTCAAGGGAACGCACGTAAAGGTCTGCGTGGGGCTTTGCAAGGGTAAAAAGCTCTATGATAAGCGAGACGATATCGCAAAACGGGACGCCGCGAGAATGATCGAGCGAACGATCAAAGAGCGGAACGCTTAAGAGGCTGCCGAACGGCGGTCTCTTCTCTTTTTTATAAAAAATCACCGCCCCGAAGGACGGTGATTTTTTGAGTACAATTTAATTGTTAACAACTACAGCAGGAGTTTCAGGATCGCTTTCGATGTACGTAATTTCAATTGCCGTTACGCGAACTTGTCCGTTTGTTTTTGTTCCGGTGTTAAGTACTGTGAAAGTTACGTCCTGCGCATTTACTGCATAAACCTGACCGCTTTGAATTTTCGTGGATGTTGTTTTCTCAGCCAATATACCATTATTGGAAATAAGATATGTAACGGTAACACTAACAATTCTGTCACCATTCGGAGCAGAAATCAACATTGTGGGGTTCTCGCTCTGATAAAATCTCCAGTTCTCTCCATTTCTATAATATTTTCCGGTATTCGATCCCCCACTTGCAGTCACATTGAAGCCGTCGAAAGTGATTGTAGAATAAAAAGTTGCATCGCTCCAACTATGCGTAGCTGCATAGTCTGAAATTACAACTCTGGCGGTTTTGGTTTCCTGCTGCTCGCCGGAAGACTGCTGAGCGGTGGTAACAACGATCTGCATTGCTCCGTTGATGGTAGCGGTGTAAACGCCTTCAGTAGCCTCAACGGCAACGTCGTTGACCTTAACGGAAACGAGATCATAACCTTCCGCAACCGTAACGGTGAAAGTGAACGCGGTGCCGATCTTGCCCTTTTCGGTGGAAAGCGTGACCTGAGCGTTCTCGGCTTCCACCGTGATTTCATACTCTGCTTCGGGATCGACGACATACTCGACAAGCTTACTGGGGAACTGAGAAACGCCGACATTTGCGGCATTCGCTCCGCTGATGTAAGAAGTTGTGCTGGCACTGAACGTATTGAACGTTTTGTATGTACCGAGATAGAACGTTCCGCTCGTAATGGTACAAGTGAATACGTCAAGCGTTTCATCCCAATCCCAAGTAACAGACGACGTGTCGGCAAGCTCAATTTTGGCTTTTCCAGTTCCGTTGTCAAGAAGGTTAATATACTTGCCGTTCAAAGCAAGCGTATATCCTTTTTCGTTCTTGGCAAGAGTCAAAACCGCAGCCTCTGCTTTATTTTCCGAAGTTGCAAGATAACTGCCGCTCATTGAGCCGGTAGCATACAGGGTGCTTTTCAAATTTGCCTGTTCAAGGTAAAACAGGTAAGTACCTTCTGCAGGGGCAGGATAGACTTTTGCAGCAACGACAGCAACCTTGGTCTCTCCATCGATGGAAGCGGTGTAAACACCTTCGGTAGCCTCGATATCTACGCCGTTCACTTTAACGGAGACGATCTTGTAACCTTCCGCAACCGTAACGGTGAAGGTAAACTCGGTGCCGTTTTTGCCCTTTTCGATGGAAAGCGCGACCTGAGCGTTCTCGGCGGTAACCGTGATCTCATACTCTTCTTCGGGATCCACCGGCTCGTCAACCTTCTCGATCAGCTGGCCGGGGAACTGAGAAACGCCGACGTTTGCGGCATTGTTGCCGGTAATAGAGGTGGTCTTGCTTGCGCTGAAGGTATTGAAGTCTTTGTAGGTGCCGAGGTAATAAACGCCGTCATTGCTTGCTTTTGCGCATCCGGAAAGGACAAACGTCAGAAGCTCTGCGTCATCGTCCCAAACCCAAGAAGCGGTCGGTTCATCGACAAGATGAATGCGAACTTTCTGATCTGCGTTTTCGTATACTTCGATATACTTACCGCCGACGGAAAGCGTGTACCCGGTCAGCGTCTTAGCGACGACGACGGTGGCGGCTGCCGATTTGCTTTCGACGGTAGCCAGATATTCGCTGCTGTTGACTTCGCCGTTAAAATAGAGCGTGGTACCCAGCGTTTTCTGATCGATGACAAAGAGATATTCGCCCTCTTTGACGTGCTCGATCTGCTCTTCCACAAATTCAACCGTTGCAAAAATGCCCGGGAACTGGGATTCGCCGATCTTGCTTGCGTTATCGCCGCTGATATAAGTCAGCGCGGAGAGGCTCATCTTCGTATTGGCCGTGCCGTTGGACTTCTTATAAGAGCCGAAGTAAACGTCGGTCCCTTCGACGTTGGCAACGAAGACCTTGAGATCGGAGTTCCAAGTCCAAAGGCCTGCTTCGCCGTCAAGCTTCAGGTTGTTATAAGTACCGTTCTTGTATGCGACAAGATACTGATCGCCGACCTTGAGATTGTAACCGCCATCTACGGCAACAACGGTGACGTCTGCCGCATCGGCTGCCTTATCGGTCGTGTTCAGAGCGCCCTTAGTCGTGACGGTTCCGTCAAAGTACAAGACGCCGCCTTCGAGCACCGAGAGATCGAGAACGATCTTGTAGTTGCCTTCCGCAATGGCTTCCGCCGGAGTATAGACGTAGCTTCCTTTGGGAGCGGCGTCAACTGCAATGGAAAATTCCTTGGTATCGGAAGTTTCTCCTGCCGTCAGAGTGGCAGTCAGCGTGATCGTGGTATCCTCATCCGGAAGTGTAACGAGAAGTTTGCCGTTTTCGATCTTTGCAAAATCGTATTCGCCATCCAGCGCCCAAGTGATCGCGACTTTGGAGTAGGTCGCGCCGGTCGCAACAAGATCCAGCTCGGAGGCGGTCTTGACGCGATCTGCAAAGGTCAGATTTTCTTTCTCATAGGCGACCGCTTCCGCGTCGCTCTTTTCGGGAAGAGAGAGATACTCAAACGCGTCTGCGCTGACGGGAGTCAGATAGAACGCGCCGCTGTAAACCGAGATAACGCCGGTAGCGTTTGCGATCCATCCGGTATGCTCGGTGTGGCCTTTCTTGAAGGCAGCCTGATCTTCCGCGCTCATCGGGCAGACGGAGCTGGAGATACGGATGTAGGACTCTTTGCCTTCCAGTTTGAACTTGAAGTAACCGCTGCCGAGATCCTGACCGGTGATCTCAACGCCCTTGATGGTGACAAGGTGAGCCTGATTCTTGACAAGCTCCTCGGCCTTGAGGTCTTTCGCGTTCTTGTAGATTTCGGTATAATCTTCCGCGACAAGCGCCTGCACGGTCTCATCGAGAACTTCGACGATACCGTCTTTGATCTCGAAGGTGCCGTTGTAGTTGTCGAATTCGCCGGTGACCTTGACGGTCTGACCGACCTTGAGCGGAAGAGCCGCGGAATCTGCGTTCAAGGAGTAAACGTAGTAGCCGCCGACCTCGTCGTTGACGTACATCGCTTTGACCTTGTTATCGTTTGTGAAAACGATACCGGAGATCACGCCCTTGACGACAACGTTGTCGCCCTTCTGGGACGCGCTGTAATCCGCATAGTCAAATTCATGATATGCCGGAACGGTGCGGTCGAAGCTGATCGAACCGGTCTTGCCTTCTACGGTGAAGGTGGCGATCAGTTTGTAAGCAACGTCTTCTTCGACCTTGTCGTTGACAGCGACCTGAACGTGCTTGCCGTCCTCGGTCTTGCCGGTGACTTTGACGTCATCCTTGTGTTCATCCGCAACCTCGATCGACCATTCGGCGGTCAGGGGGATGATGTCGTCGCCAACGCTGATGCTGACGATCGCGGGCAGCGTGTAGGACGCGCTGGTGATGCCGTTGTCGTTGAGATACATCACGCGAAGGTATTCGACTGCGGCGTCGATCTGAGCCTGGACGTTATCCGTCTTGGGCGGATCGGGATTTACCGGATCGTCGGTTGTTTCGCCGCCGGGTACTTCTGTCTCATTTTCCTTTTCAGGAAGCGTTCCGAAGCTGAATGCGTCGAGATCGCAGCTTGCGAGAACGGCAAGGCAGAGAACCAGCATGAGAAGGATCGCTAAAAACTTTTTCATGTGTTTTCTCCTTATAAAATTATTTTGGATCAACAAACATTAGTTTTTGACGTCAATATCGTCTACCGAGAATACCCGGATCTGATAGTTGCCGTCGTAGTAGTCCACGAGACCGCGAACGTCGATGGTCTTATCCATATACTTTTCTTCGGTCACGAGTTCGCCGTTCTCTCTCAGCACCTCGGTGCGAACCGAGATCGTCGTGCCGTCGGACGCCGTGCAGGTCAAGGTCATCGCGCCCTTGGAAGAGCTTCCTTCGGTTTTCGTGGTATAGATCTTCGTAACCTGAAGACCGTTCATCGCGATGGTGGTATCCATTGCGAGAGCGCTGTAAGAGAAGGTCTTCTCTTCTTCGATCGATTCGCCCTCTTCGTTCTGAGAGGCGACCAGAACGGTCAGCTCGGAGGAAGCGAAGGTCTTCGCGTCGGTCAGCGGATAGTTGACTTCATTGCCCGTCGAGATCAGCGTGCAGGACTCGTCCGGCTTACGGACGTTGTATTTGAGGCCGGAGATCTGGTAGGTGCCTCCCGCTTCGTAATACTGAACGCTGCCGATCAGCTTCACACGGTTTCCGACGCGGAACATCGAAAGAAGGTCTGCGTCCGCGTTATAGCCGTAATACGCCGGCATTGCGTAGTAGATGCCGTCTTCCTCGTCGTAATCTTCAAGATAGACGGTGTTGTTCGCAATACGCGTGATCACGCCCTCGAACGCGACGTTGACGCCGAGATACTGATCCGGATTCGTGCGGATCGTTTTCAGCGTGACGGGCTTCGAACTTCCGTAATAGAAGTTCGGATCCTTCTCGCCGGAATAGACGTAAAGTTTTTGCGCTTTCGCCTGCGCGATCGCCGCCATTGCGGCGGTACCGTAACGGTTATTCGCCGAGTTGGAAGCGATGGCAAGTCCGTTCTGGAGCAGTTCGATATTCAGGTTGCGGTAATCCTCGTTTTCGGATGTGCGGTACCACACCCAGACGAGCATACGGCCGTTGGAATCGTGATTCCACTGATCGTTGTCGGATTCGACGATGATCGAGGTCGCGCTCTTGAGTTTGCTTTTCGTGAAGTTGGAGGCGGCTTTGCCCCACTCTTCAATGGTGCCGGTGGACTCCGGCGTATTGACCGCGAGATATCTCGCTTTCAGGATACCTGACGCTTCAATGCTCTTCGGAACTTTGAAATGCGTGGTATCGCCGTCCACGTAAATGTGGATGGTAACTTCCTGCTTGAGCGTTTCGGAGGAGAGATCGAGCTTGACCTGCCCGGCGTAGTCCACCGGGTCGGTGATCACGGGATCCGGATCGGTATTACCCTCTTGCGGATCCTTATCGGTCTGCTGTCCTTCGTTCTGCCCCTCATCCCCGCCCGGGACCTCATCGGGGCCGGTGCAGGCGAGGAGAAGAGAGCAAAGCGTACAAAGCAAAAGCAGGAGAGCGATGCTTTGTAAAAGTTTTTTCATGAGAGGTTACCTATGCGATCAGCTCTGGTACTCGCACTCGTCGACCGCTTCCTTGAAAGCTGCCGCGATCTGGCTGTCCACGTCGCCGGTAACGGTGAGGCACTTGGTCATCAGCTGACCGACCTGGTCACGAGCGGCGGAGGAGCCGACAAAGGCGGGAGAGGTGTAGTAAGCGGATTCCTGTTCAAGGCAGACTTTTGCGGAGAGAGCCGCAACGTGGTCGCCGCCGTCGGCTTTCGCAAGGAATTCGGAATAATGCTGATCAGTATTGACCGATTTGATAACGGGAACGTAGCCGGAGGCACGGGAGAAGTCGGCCTGGAACTCGACCGTCGTGGTCAGATACTTGATGAACAGCCAGGAGGCGTAAACTTCCTGCTTGTTGGCTTTCTTGAAGATGCAGACGCTCGGTCCCTGGGAGATGACTTTCGGGTTTTGGGCGTCTACCTGCGGGATCGGAGCGATACCGACTTCAAACGGATATGCACCGTCTACAAGCGCCGGACGCTGATGCGTTGCGCCGGCGGAAGAGCCGATCGACATATAGCTTCTCGGAGTGGTGGTATCCTGGTTGACGAAGAGGCCGGAGGTATAGCCGCCGTTGATCTGCTGAGTAGTGATATAGCCCTTGTTGTACCAATCGTTGAATCTCTTCACGAAAGTACGGTTGTTTGCGTTGTCGAAGAGGAAGTGCGGAGCGGTAGCGCTGGTGTAGGGAGATCCGGTCTGCTCGCACATGGTGATGAACCAGTTTGCTTCCGAGTCATATCCGAGAGGAATGGACTGCGGATCGATCGCTTTGATCTGCGCGCAAACCGTCTCAAGCTCGTCCCAGGTGGTGGGAACCTTCAGATTGTTCGCGTCGAAGAAGGTCTTGTTGAAATAAAGGACTTCGGTCGATTTCAAGAAAGGAAGGGTGTACATTTTGCCGTCGCCGAACTGCTTACCTTCATCGTAGTAGCCCTTGATGAAGTCCGCGATCTGCGCGTCGGTCAGGCCGACGATCTCGGTCGAGCCGTCCTGACGGGTAACGGTGCTGGTGTTGGCGATCAGGCTGTCCAGCGTCTGGACGGCGCCGGCTTTGTTGAACAGAGCAACGTGGTCGGGATAGCAGTACGCGATGTTGGGCTGGTCACCGACGGTGATCTCGGTCTTGATCTGGTCGCGAACGTCGTCGTAACCGCCAACCTGAGAATGGTCGATGTGGATGTTCGGATAGAGTTTGTTAAACTCGACGATGTAGGTGTTAAGAACGTTGCGAAGGTCCTGACCCATCGTGTGGTAGAACTTGATCGTGACTTCCGATCCGTCGTAGGAACCGGTCGCGTATGCGTCGGTCTGAGTGTCGGTCTTGTCGCCGCTTGACTGAGGGTTCTTATTGTCGTTATCAAGCGTGGTGTCCGTAAGGCCGGTGCAGGCGGTCAGGAGCAGGCTGACAAGGAGAAGGAGAACTACCAGTAAATTTCTCTTTTTCATTGCTAAAATCCTTTTCTTTTTAATTTTTTATTTTCTTGCCCCGAAACGAAGCAATGCACTTCCCCATCTTGATCTCCCAATCGGAAAGGAAAGCGCACGGCTCGCGTACCGCGGCGCTGAAAATCGTGAGGCGCGATACGTAGGTATGAAATTAACCCTTGATACCGCTTCTGCTGACGCCCTTCATAATATACTTACGAAGGAAGATAAAGACGAGGAACAGCGGAAAGGAAACGATCGCGACGGCTGCCATCTGAACCGGGAAATCGGTATCGCCGGAGGCGTCGCGGAAGGCGTTTCGCAATCCGTTCGTGATCAGGCTGTGCGCCGCGTCGTTGGCAACGAGGCGAGGCCAGATATAGGAGTTCCATGCGCCCATCATCTTCAGGATCGTGATCGAGATCAGGGTCGGAAGAGACAGCGGGATCATGACTTTCCAAAGATATTTCAGGTCTTTGGTCCCGTCTACCTTTGCGGCGAGATACAGTTCGTTCGGGATCTGCAGGAAATTCTGGCGCAGAAGGTAGATATAGAATACGCTGACAAGGAAGGGGACGATCAGGACGGTATAGGTCTGTTTCCAGTTGAAGGCGGAAACGGTGATATAGTTCGTGATCGTGAAGAGCTCGCCGGGGATCATCATGGTAGCGAGAAGGCCGGCGAAGAGGAGATTCTTCCCTTTG
>CADBPA010000041.1 GCA_902796505.1 uncultured Ruminococcus sp. | reverse complement strand
CGCGAGAAGCGTCATCAACGCGGCGCCGAAATCGTTGAAGGCGAGCATCCCGCAGAGAAAGATCGCCGCCGGTAAATACGCAACGATTCTATTCAAAATACGCCTTGCAGGCTTTGTTCGAGCGAAAAACCGTTCATCTTGCATAAAAAATGATCCTTTCTTCGGTCGTTTTTCACAAAATTTTGTTTTTTTCGAAAAATTCATTTTTTGTTCATAAATTCGTGAAAATTTTATGCTATAATAATATCTGCTTGATTATCCTAAGAAGTCTTTTTCAGAAAAGGAGCCGATCATGAAATTCCCCGCGCGCCGTTTATTTATCGCTTTTGCTGCGATCTTGTTGCTTCTCGCGCTTTCCCTGACCTTTGCCGCATGCACGGTCAAAAAGCCGGATTCTCCGAAAGACGATTCCGGGCAGACCGACAAGGATCCGTCCGATCCTCAGGAGCAAAAGGATCCGGAACCCGAACCGGAACCCGAACCCGAACCCGAACCGGAGACCTACAAGATCCGCTATATGTTCCAGAACGAAGTCGTCTTTACCCAGACGGTAAACGAAAAAGAAGGCTTCACCGACGAGAAACTCGCCGAACGGGACGCGTTCCTTTATCACGGTTTCGGCTTTGCTTTTTATTATGTGGACGTCTACCGCAGCCGCCGCTTCAATTTTTCGGCGATCCCGACGGCGGATACCACGATCTATTGCGACCGCGGCGATCTCGCCGGGCGCAACGTTCACTATACGCTCGAACAGCTCGATAAAACTTCCTATAAGCTGATCCTGACAGGATCCGGCGATATGTTCCCGTTCCTTTACTGCGACGTCGTGCCGTGGTATTCCTACCGCTTTATGATCACCGACGTGGAGATCGAAGAGGGGATCACCTCGATCGCCGACTGCGCGTTTTACGAATTCAACCGCATCGACACGGTGCGTCTGCCCTCCACCATCGAGCGCATCGGCGAAAATGCTTTCTATTGCTCTTCGATCTCGGACATCGTTTTTCCGGACGCTCTTCGCACGATCGGGCAGAACGCCTTCTTCCGCTGCCAGAACCTCACGCATCTGAATTTCAACGCCGGTCTGGAATATATCGATAAAGCGGCGTTTTATGAGTGCAAGAAGATCCGCACCGCCGTGCTGACCGATACGATCGCCGAACTCGGCGGAAGCGCGTTTTACAGCACCACCGCGCTGACCTCGGTCTATTATATCGGCACCGAAGAGCAATATGACAAGATCAAGTTCCGCCTCGATAATTTCTGGATCAGCGATCTTGCGCGCACCTATTATCTCTCCGAAGAAACGCCCGAAGCCCCCGGTCCGTATTGGCATTATGACGAAAACGGCGTGATCCGGCAATGGTACTATACCATCTGGTATATGGAAAACGAGCAGGCAAAACTGCCGATCGAACGCGATTTCATCAGCGCCTCCGAGGGCGTCCTGCAAGCAAATCTCGATTTCCGAGCCGCCATTCAGTACCACGGATTCCGCTTTGCCGGCTGGCTGGATAAAGACCGGAAGGCAAGCACGCTGACCGTTGGCGAGAAGTTCAATCAGGACTTCCGTGTATACGGCAATCGCGGCAATCTCTGCGGAGACAATATGACCTACAGCTGGGGCAGCGGCGGCGTCCTCAACTTCAACGGCACCGGCCGGATGTGGGATTTCGCCTCGGTCAACGACGCGCCGTGGGCGTCCAGAGCCCAAAGCGTAAGTGCCGTGAACATCGGCTCCGGCGTGACCTATATCGGCAGTTATGCGCTCTCGAATTGCACCAACCTTGCGGTGCTGAACGTTCCGCTCAACGTCACCGGGATGCACCCGGACGCGATCAGTAACTGCGTGCAGCTTTCCTATATCTATTATCAAGGCGACAGTGAAGCCTTCGCTGCGACCGACGGCATCGGCTCGCAGAATAATCTCGGAAACGCGGTGGTCTACGTGCATTCTCCCGACGGGGAAGTGACCGGCGAGGGAAGCTTCTGGCGCACGTTTAAATGGAGTGACGGACGGAAGCCGACGACCGTGGCATGGACCTTCAAAGACGGCGTTCTGACCGTCGGCGGCGACGCGACGATGTTCAACTACGTCAAAACCGAGGATACGCCGTGGTACGCCGTGAAGGATGAGATCCGCGAGATCGTCGTCCGCCGCGGAATCGACGTTGTCGGGCATAACAGTTTCACCGGATTTGCAAATGCGGTGAAGATCACGCTCCCGGACACCCTGACGCGTATTTCCGGCTCGGCGTTCGTCGGAACCGGATATTACGATGATCCGGATAATTACGATAACGGCGTGCTTTATATCAGCAATCACCTGATCAAAGTAATGGATCCTTCCGCGGTCGGAGACTTTTTCGTTATCCGCGACCGCACGGTTTCGATCGCCGAAAAAGCCTTTCAGGGAT
>CADBPA010000040.1 GCA_902796505.1 uncultured Ruminococcus sp. | reverse complement strand
GAGTTTGCCGGGGCAGTTTTCCACGAAAAACGGCAGGAGTTTTCCACACGGCGAAATTTCTCGGATGTGGAAAACTTGCTGTCGAAAAAGCAAAAACGGCGGTTTTTCGGGCTTGTCTGCGGGGAAAAACGCTTGATTTTTCCACATTCTCCACCGAAAGGGCTGTGGAAAACCCGCTTTTCCCATCTTGTTTGCCGAAAAAGATCCCGACCGAAAACCGCCCTGTCCGACAAATTTTTCCTCCGCCGTCTTTCCCGGCGAAAACGCGAAGATCCGGTGCCAAAAACGCCGCGCGATCCTCGCAAAAAACCGTCCCGACCGTCCCGGAAAATCCACCGCGGACGGCGGCGAAATCCCCAACCGAACGACCAAAGAAAAGTGAGACGTTATGGATCAGAAACCATCGCTCGGCGCGCGGTATCTCGCAGCGAAGCGCGCGCTGTTTGACCGCTTTTACGAGAGCAAACTCAATCCCGAACAGAGGGCGGCGGTGTTTACCGCGAAAGGCCCTCTTCTCGTTCTTGCCGGCGCGGGGAGCGGCAAGACCACCGTCCTCGTCAATCGCGTGGCGTATCTGATCCGGTACGGAAACGCCTATTATTCGGACTGCGTGCCGGAGGAGATCGACGAGGAGCAGACGGCGGCGCTGGAAGAAGCGAAGTCCCTGCCGGCGTCCGAGATCGCGCAGATCCTGCCGCGCTTCATCGAAGATCCCTGTCCCCCCTATCAGATCCTCGCCATCACCTTCACAAACAAGGCGGCGCGCGAGATCCGGGATCGCATCGCTTCGGTTTTTGAGGACGCGGAGGTCACCGACGCGATCTGGGCAGGTACCTTCCACGCCACCTGCGTGCGCATTCTGCACCGCTACGGCGAGCGGGTGGGCTTCCCGGATTTTTCGATCTACGATACCGACGACAAGCGCCGGATGCTCGAACGCTGTATGAAGGAACTTGCGATCGACGAAAAACGCCTCTCGGTCAAGACGGTGGCGTCGAAGATCAGCGAGGCGAAAGACCGGCTGATCGGTCCGGAGCAGTTTGAAGAGGACGCCGATCCCCGTCTGCGCGAGGTCGCAAAGATCTACACGCACTACCAGAAGCGGATGAGCGAGAACGGCGCGATCGATTTTGACGACATCATCATGCTGACCGTCCGTCTGCTCGAAGAAAACGCCGACGTTCTTACCTATTATCAAAGAAAATTCCGCCACGTGCTGGTGGACGAATATCAGGATACGAATATCGCCCAGTACCGCCTGACCGAACTGCTTTCGGGCGGATACGGCAACGTGATGGTCGTCGGGGACGACGATCAGTCGATCTACCGCTTCCGCGGCGCGACGGTGGAGAACATCCTCCGCTTCGACAAGGATCATCCCGACGCCAAGGTCGTCAAACTCGAGCAGAACTACCGCTCGACCGAGACCATCCTCGACGCCGCCAATTCGGTCATCCGCCACAACGAGGAGCGGCATGAAAAATCGCTCTGGTCGGACAAAGGGCAGGGCGAGAAGATCTGCCTCTACGAGGCGCAGGATCAGAACGACGAGGGCAAATTCATCATCTCGCGCGTGGTGGCGGACGTCCGTTCGGGAAAACGAAATTACGGCGATTTCGCGGTGCTTTACCGCGTCAACGAACTCTCCCGATCACTGGAAACCGCCTTTGCCAAAGCAGGGATCCCCTGCCGGGTGCTCGGCGGTCTGCGCTTCTACGACCGCAAGGAGATCAAGGATATGATCGCCTATCTCTCGCTCGTCAACCGCTCGAAGGACAATCTGCGCTTAAAGCGCGTCATCAACGAGCCGAAGCGGAAGATCGGCGCCGCCACGGTGGACGCCGTCGAGCAGATCGCAGCCGGGAGCGGCCGATCGATGTTCGAGGTCCTCTCGCACGCAGACGAATATCCGGCGCTCGCAAAGAGCGCAGACAAACTCCGCGCCTTCGCCTCGCTGATCGAGCAGACGCGCGCCGCCGCGACGCTTCCCTCCGCCATCCTCGCCGATCTCTTCGAGCGTTCGGGCTACCGCGCGATGCTGGAGACGGAAGGCTTTGAGGGGGAAGGGAAGATCGACAACGTCAACGAACTGATCGCCGGCGCCATGGAATATGAAAAGCACTGCGCCGCCGAGCAGCGCGAGCCGTCGCTTTCCGAATATCTCGAGGAGATCACGCTGGTCAGCGACGTCGATCAGTACGACGAAAACGCCGACGCCGTCGTGATGATGACGATCCACGCCGCGAAAGGGCTGGAATTTCCGGTCGTTTTCCTCGCCGGAATGGAGGACGGTATCTTCCCCTCCGCGCAGAATCTCGGAGACGACGCGCAGATGGCGGAAGAGCGCAGGCTCGCCTACGTCGCCATCACCCGCGCGAAGGAAAAACTCTATATCAGCTACGCGAAAAACCGGATGATGTACGGGCGGACGAGCTACAATATCCTCTCCTGCTTCGTCCGCTGCGAGATCCCCGAAAAACTGCTCGAAAGCAACACCCCCCGCCGCGAGCCGCCGCGGATGCCGTTCGGCTATTCCGGCGCAGGGCGGTACGCGTCTCCCACGGCGTACGGCGAACAGAAGCCGCGCGAGAGGGCAGCCGTGCCGCCGCAAAGCGAGATCCGCCGCGCCCCCGACCTCTTT
>CADBPA010000039.1 GCA_902796505.1 uncultured Ruminococcus sp. | reverse complement strand
GATCAACGACGCTCACCTTGCGGTCATCGAGGCGCAGAAAGCCCGTCTCGGTACCAAATACGGCTTTATCGCGGTAAAGCCCAACTGTTCGATCCAGTCCTACGTCGGCGCGCTCGCTCCGCTGCGCGGCTTCGGCATCCGCGAGGTCGTCGCAACGACCTATCAGGCGATCTCCGGCGCGGGGAAGACCTTCCGGGAATGGCCGGAGATGGTGGATAACCTCATCCCGTATATCGGCGGCGAGGAGGAGAAGAGTGAGAAGGAGCCGCTGAAGGTGTTCGGCGAGGTAAAGGACGGAAAGATCGTCCCTGCCACGCTCCCGGTCATCACGACGCAGTGCCTGCGCGTGCCGGTGACCGACGGGCATATGGCTGCCGTTTTCGTCCGCTTCGACCGTAAGCCGACCAAGGAGCAGATCCTCGAAGCCTGGAAAAACTACGAGGGCGAGCCTCAGCGGCTCGGTCTGCCCTCCGCGCCGGAGCATTTCCTCACCTATTTTGAAGAGCCCGACCGTCCGCAGACCGGTTTGGACCGCGATCTGTACGGCGGCATGGGAATCAGCCTCGGCCGTCTGCGCGAGGATACGGTGTACGATTACAAGTTCGTCGGCCTCTCGCACAACACCCTGCGCGGCGCCGCCGGAGGAGCCGTTCTGATCGCGGAGTTGCTCTGCCGGAAGGGATATTTTGAAAAAGAGTAAGCCGTTCTTTCTCCGTTTTTCTGGGGAGGCGCCGCGGTTTTGGGCATTTTGAATAAAAAAACGAAAAGAATTTCGTCACATAGCCATGCGCCAACCTCTTGACTTTTTTACTTTGAAAATGTATAATTTATATAGAATACTGTATAAAGGCTTATTATCGCGATTTACAGATTAACGGAAGAAAGGAAATATGGTGAATCCCATGAAAAAATTCCTACTTTTGCTTCTTGTCGGCGCAATGCTGCTCTCTTCCTGCGTAGCGCTTGCTTCCTGCGACCTGATCGGCGGCGGAGAGCACACGGCGGTGGATGAGGACGGCGACGGCAAGTGCGACGTCTGCGGACAGGATATGCCCGCAAAGAACGAGCCTCACGAAGCGATCGACAAAGACGGCGACGGCAAGTGCGACACCTGCGGACAGAATATGCCCGAGATCGCCGATACCCCCGACCTGACGGCGGATGATTTTGTCGCTTACGTTCAGGCGCACTCTCCCGCGAAGGTCACCACGGTCGTCAACTACACGACCGCCTCCGACACCCTGAAAGGCAAATACGTCACCATGACCGAGGACGACATCGTCGTTTTCCGGTATGAATACGACAGATTCGCAACCGTTGACGAAGAGGCGGACAGCCGCATCGTTCACGAGACGGGTACCGTGTATTACAAAGACGGCCGCATTTTCGACGGCGAAGAGCTGACCGACGACGCGGAATGGACCGCCGTCACTCCCGCCGGGATCAACGTCGGGCTGGATCTTGAAAAGTGCAAAGCGGCAGCGACCGTGAACGGCTCGGTCCTGAGCGTCGTTCTCAGCGGCGAGGCGATCCGGGAAGTCCTCGGCACCGATCTCGGCGCCAGCGGCGACGTCGCGCTCGCGGTCACCGTCAACAACACGTATCTGAACAACGTCAAGATCGAGTATACCTCCGCAAACGGCGCGGGCGTCGTTGTGGAAACCTCCTATACCTATGACACCAGCGAGAGCGCAGACGTTGCGCTGAACGTTGCGATCGCAAACGTTTCCTCGCTCTGCCGCGTCAGCAACCCGACCAAGATCTCCACGGTCGCAACGCAGAAGACCGGTGTGCTCACCGAAGTCAGCCGCGGCGTGATGACCATCGGAATGATCGACGGTAAGAGAGCCGCTACCTACGTCAGAAGCGTCCAGACGCTGACCAACGTCGAGAACGCGGGCATCGAAACGCCGATCAACACGACGACGAACACCTGGGAATACATCGAGGGCGTCGGTTCCCGTCTGAACGGCGGCGAATGGGATGCGGACAGTATCGACATTGCACCGGCGGCAGGCTTCCTGAACTTCCGCCTTGCCGGAAACTACGAGAACGCCAGCTATGAAAACGGCGTGCTGAGCTTCATCGTTCCGGCGGCGAAGGTCTCCGCGGCGCTCGGTTCTTTCCTGAACGGCGAGACGGTCGACGCGGACGTTAAAGTCTCGATCTCGAACGCCGGCGGCGTGATTTCCTCGATCGTTCTGGAGTACACGCTTGAGGCGGACGAGGAATCGGGCGCCATCAACCCCAACGACGTTGAGGTCCGCATCGAAGCCACCTATTCGTACGATCTCGAAGAGATCACCATCGCCTGATCGGTTTTCGGTCAAATCCATTAAGGAAGGAAACAGAAAATGAAAAAGATCATTGCTCTTCTTCTTGTCGTCGTTTGCGCGTTTGCTCTCTTTGCCTGCACCGGAACTTCGACAACGCATACGCCGGATAATTCCGGTTCGGAACACACCAATACCGATAACCCCGGCGGCACGACGCCGTCCACTCCCGCGGAAAAAGACGTCGCTCCGTTCACCGCTGCGATCGCCGCTACGAATCCGCAGAAACAGGTGATCGTCATCACCCTCAAACCCACCGGTATGACCGATACGCTCACCGGCACCTACACCGTCACCTATCAGGCGGATAACAGCGCCGTGATCGACTACTCCTACGAGCAGTTCAACGCCATCGGCGAAGCGGAAGCCAAATCGACGGTCGAAGGTCAGATCACCAGAGACGCGTCCGGCAACTACAGCGGCAGCATCTCCGGCACCGCAAGCGCGGCTACCGCGATCAAGCTGAACGCCGAAGCGGCGAAGGAGTACGCTACCGTCGAAGGCAACGTCCTCAGCGCGCAGATCCCTGCGGCGCAGACCGAAGCGGTCCTCGGCGTTGCGTTTGACACCGACGTGAACTTCGTTCTCGTCATCTCCTCCGGCATCGTCACCAGCTATTCGCTGGTCTACACGACCGCGAAAGGCGAGGTCACCGTCTCCGCTCAGTACGAATAATTCATCCATTTTCTCCTCTTTTCTCCCGCGGCATACCGCCGCGGGAGTTTTTTGTTTCTCCGCAAAACCG
>CADBPA010000038.1 GCA_902796505.1 uncultured Ruminococcus sp. | reverse complement strand
GAGATCCAGAAATCGCGCGAGAAGACGCGCAGGATCGTCCATCCGCGGGACTCGAAGAAGAGCGGACGGGTGACGTCGCGCTCCACCGCCGCCGCGCCGGGGATATAGGCGTCGCTGTCCAGCTGCACGCCGACAAGGTAGCGGTCGAGATCGGCGTCGTAGACCGCGAGGGTGATCCGGCCTTCGGGCGCGCCGAGGTGCAGATCGACCGAATATCCCGCTTTTTCCAGCCTTTCTTTGATCTGCTCTTCGATCGGAGCAAGCCCGGAGAACGGCTCGCGGGCAAACTGCCTGCCGTTCATTTTTTCGAGAATGGCGGCGGCGTCCGCGGTCTTTCCGTCGCTGACGGCGCGGGCGTACTGCAGATAGAGCTGCAGCAGGCGCGGACCGTTGTTCTTCGCGTCCTCGATCTTCAGTTCTTCCGGCTCGATGCTCGTCACGACGTAGATCTTTTCTTTCGCGCGCGTGACGGCGACGTTCAGGCGATTTTCGCCGCCCTCCGCCGAGAGAGAACCGAAGTTCGTGTAGATCTTTTTCTGCTCGTTTTCGGCGTACCCGATCGAGAAGATGATGATATCGCGCTCGTCGCCCTGCACGTTTTCGAGGTTGCGGATGAAGATACCGGTGTCCTCGCCGTTCTCCACGCGGTGGCGCTCTTTCAGAATCTGCGAGCGGAATTCGGGATCCTTTGCCGCCGCGCGGTCGATGGCGTCGGCGATGCAGGACTGCTGATCGGCGTTGAAGGTGATGACGCCGACGCTCTCGTTGTTCTTTCTCTCGCGGAAGATCTCTCCGAGAAGCTCGACGACGCGCTCCGCCTCGGCGACGTTTTTGCGCCCGATCCACCTGCCCGGCACCTTCAGCCGCACGATCGGCGGATCGTTCTTTCCTTTCTTTAAATTGGGGACGATCTGCAGCTTGTGCTCATAGAACGCGCTGTTCGAGAAATCGATCAGCTCGCTGCGGCGGGAGCGGTAGTGATAGGTCAGGTTCGCGCTCGCGTAGCGCGCCACGGCGAGGTCGAGCAGGCTGTCGGCTTCCAGCGCCGCCTGAACGGCGTAGTCCTCCTGCGCCTCCGCGGGATCGGCGCCGAGGTATCTGCGCATGAAGACCGCCGAGGGGCGGAGCTGCTTTGCGTCGCCGGCGACCACGATGCACCGGCCGCGGAAGATGGTCGGAATGGTGTTTTCGATAAAGACCTGCGACGCCTCGTCGAAGATCACGAGATCGAAAAGATCCTTCGTCAGCGGCAGAAGATTCGAGACGTTTTCGGGCGAGAGCAGCCAGCAGGGGAAGAGCTTCAGCACGTAGTCGCCGAAGTCGCTGACGAATCTGCGGATCGGCAGAAATTTCTGCGTCTTGCTGATCTGGTAATCGTAGTCGCCCTTGTTTGCCGCGCCCTCGTAAAACGCCGCGTAATCCTTCGCCGTTCTGCCGTCGCAAAGGTCTGCCGCCACGTCGAGAAGCTGCTCCTTGATGTTGGCGATCCGCGCGCAAATGTGCGGAAATTCTACCATTTTTGCAAACTCTTCTTTGCATTCTTCTTCATATTTGAGCAGTTCGTGGTAGATACGGATCTGCGGAAGGGCATGGATGATGGCGAGATAATTCTGCTGGTTTTTGCTCGCGGTAAAGGCGAAATTCATCACCGCGGTCATATGCGGATTCAGGCGCGAGAAGAGCGTTCCCATATCGCGCAGGGCGATGAATTTGTCGAGCGCCGCGCCGACGTATTTGAGATAGGAGAGATTGCCGCGCACAAGGTTGTCGATGACCGAAAGGTAGCCGTCGTCGTCCAGAACGGCGCGCAGGAAATCGTAGGTCGCCGCAAAGGCGTCCACGGCGGCGAGCGTTTTTTCGTACTGCTCGCGGATCTGCGCTTTCTCTTTTCCGGAGAACACGCGGTGCTTGCCGGAGAAGCGGTGTTCGAGATCCACCGCCGCCGTCAGATTTTCGTCTTTCTTCAATTCATAATAGTAGGCGACCACCTGGCGGTAGTAGGGATATTTCGTCAGCTGATAGACGGCTTTTTTGCCGCGCGTCATCGCCGCGAGGGCGTCCGCCGTCTGCGCCACGGTGTTGATGTCCGCGTCCTCGCGCAGATGATCGATCACCGGGTTTTCTTCCTTCTCCTCGAGGAATTTGTAATAGGTCTCGGCGAGGCCTTTGGTGTTGATGTTGATCAGCGCCTCGGTCAGCTCGGCGTAATTCAGCGCGAGCAGTTCGCGGTCTTCCTTGAGAACGCTGTAGGCGTCGTATTCCCAGCCGCTCTTGGAGAGCAGGGCGGAGGAGGAGTACATCTCGGCGAGCGAAAGCCCGAACGGGCGCTTGGTATTCATCAGCCGGTCGATCGCTTCGAGCGCCGCCGTCTCCTCGGAAAGCTTCTTTTGTAAAGTTTTGTAGTCATTTTCGCGGTTTTCAAGATCGTAACTCTTCGGCGCCAGCGCCGCTTTGTGCGCTTCGGCGCATCGGGTGTAGAACGCCGTGCGCTCCTTGCTCTCGTCGGTGATATACGTCGCCTTGGCGGAGAGCTTTCCGAGGCGGTTGTACACCACGTCGAGCGCCGCCTTCTTCTGCGAGACGACGAGGACGCGCCGCCCCTTGGTGATCGCGTCGGTGATCAGGTTGACGATCGTCTGCGATTTACCGGTTCCCGGAGGGCCGTAAATGACCATATTGCCGTTCTCGTCCACCCGGCGAAGGACCTCTTCCTGCGCGTAATCGAGCGTTTTGACCGGATAGATCGGCGCAGGTCCTTTTTCCTTGCGGCGCGCCCTGACCTTTTTCTTCTGTTTCTTCTTGCCGCCGGTGCGGAGCAGCTCGAGGATCGCGTCGTTCGAGAGCTTCTGCCGCTCGAGCGCGGTATAATCGTTGTAGATCGAATTCGCAAGCGGAAATCTTCCCAGCACCGCCGCCGGATGCACCGTCAGTTCCTCCTGCCCCTTCGGATCGTTGAAGCGGTAGGCGAGGAAATTGCGCATATCGCTCGCCGAGAGCGGAATGCGCGCCGCGGCCAGATAGGAGAGGACGTTCTCGACGGCGCCGCAGTCCTCCGCCGAGTCAAAATCCAGCGAGAGCGAATCGACGTCGATCTTTTTCGACTGCGCGTAGGCGAAGATCAGCGCGCGGTTGATCTGGATCTTCTCGTTTTCGATGAGCCGCAGCTCTGCCGTCTTGTCGTCCGGCATCTCGATGCGGACGGGGTAGAGCAGAAGCGGCGCCTTGACGGCGATCTTATGAATGCCCTGCCGGATCGATCCGAGGACGAAGGGATAGCCGATGCAAAGCTCGTACTTGCCGGTCTCGCGCTCGATCTCCTCGGTCTCGCGCTTCAGCTCTCTGAGCGCGGCGAGTTCGTCCTCCGCGTCGCCTCCTCCGAAGATCGCGAGCGCCTCGGCGATCTCTTTCTTCTCGCGCGCCCCGATCAGGCGGAAAGGCTCCTTGCTCTCTCCCGAAAGGAAGGCGAGAAACTCCGAGATCTTCTTCTCCCGCCCGGTCAGCAGCCGCCCGACGTCGTAGGAGCTCTTGCGCACGACGGCGCGGAGATTGAGGCACTTGTTATGCCCGCCGATCTCGATCAGTCTTTCCTTATAATAAGTATAAATGCCTTTTTTCATCGCTTTTTCCCCAATCCCCGGAGCGGGCTTTTCCGCAGCCGTCCGTCCGGGCAGAATTCTACATATTAAGTATAACACACCCTTTCGGAAAAATCAATCCCATCTGTCGAAAAACGGCGCGCTTGTCAAATTTTTTTCGCATTTTCGCCCGCCTCCGGCGTTCCCCCGGCGTTCTTGCCCCATCCGCTCCGGCGGCCGCCGCGTTTTGCCCGATCTTCGGAAGATATTGGGCGAAGGACGGCGGCAATTGTACAAAAGATACAAAATTCAAATCGAAATTTTGCCATATTGCCGAGTTGATTTTTTTCGGAAAGAATGATATAATATAGAAGGATACAAATATTTTGGAACTCTTTATGGAGGAAAAAGAATATGAAAAGAACAGTAAAAATCGTCATGGCTCTCCTTGCTCTCGCTCTGGCGTTCTCCTGCTTCGGGCTTTTCGCCTTTGCGGACGGGGGAGCGGCCGATCATGCCGCCGTGCTGGAATATTTTGAACAGCCGGTCTTTTATGATCTGCCCTTCTCGTATGAAAGCACCGACGCCGCCGCGGCGGATCTTGCCGGAAAGGTTTCCGGCGCGGATGAGAATCCGGTCGTCACCGACGTGTCGGACGGCACGGTGACCTTCAATACCGCGCAGAGCTCGGTCACCTTCGGCGCGTCTCTCGATTCGGAGACCGCCTATCACATCGCCTTCCGCGCAAAACTCATCACCTCCGGTAAGAGACAGGCCGCCGAGATCCAGTTCCGCTTTACCTATGCGGACGAGAGCGGCGACAACCTTGTCACGCCGCTGAAGCTTTCCATGGATAAGAACAAAGCGACCGCGACCTTTGCGGATAAGACCTGGTACGTTGTCGACGCGGTCTTTACTCCCGCCGAGGAAGGTTACACGCTTTCGATCTCGGTCAAGAACGACGAGGGCGTCGCCGTCGATCTCGGCGAAGCCGCCGCTATGGAGATCCCCGGCGGTATCACCTCCTTCCGCGTCATCGCGATGAACGTTCCGCAGACCAACGTCGCTTTCGACAGCATTTCGGCGTACGCCGGCAGCTTCTCGCGCAAGGTCTCGGATTTTGCCGATGAAGTCGATCCGATGCTCGTCGATCTGCTTGCTTCTTACAAAGCTTCCTCCGACGCCGACGAACAGCTCGCGATCCTGGAGACCGTCAACCGCGTCGTCTCTCCCGCCGTCCACGCATACGTCCCGACCTCCGATGAGGCAAAAGCCGCGGTCGCCGAGATGCAGCAGGCGCTCGTTCCGATCTACGCCGCAAAGCTGGTCGAGAACGTTTCGGGCATCGATGCGGCGGGCGATTACGCAGACCGCGTCGCGCTCGTTGACGTGATGGCGGTTTACGACGCCGTCGTTCCCGCAGACTATTCGGGTGAAAACGCCTCGGCGGTCCTCGCCGCAAAAGCGGCGTTCGCTTCCGAAAACCAGACGCTTGCCACCTTCAAGAGCCAGTCGGAAGGCTTCATCGCCTCGCTCGAAGGGCTCGATATCGAAAACGGCAATTTCGCTCACCTGAAATCCTACTACGAAGCCGCCTCCTCGTTCGTTCCTTACGCAAGCTACGAGGGCGTCGCCGCGGCGCAGGAGATCTACACCGCGCTTTCGGCCAAGTATCTCGGACTCAAGTCCGCGTCCGACATCTTCAAGCTTCAGGCGGCTCTGGCAGCCGATACCACCAAGACGATCGGCGACCGTTACGTCGCGTTCGAGTCTGCGACCGCCAACTACTTTGACGATACCTCCTGCTCCGGCATCGCCGAAGCGCTCGCTCAGTACGCCTCGGTCGAGGAAGAACTGAACGCGATCGCGGAGACCACCCGCGAATTCATCGACGAGGTCGCAAAAGCGCAGAGCTCGACCTACTACACCGCCATCGTGATGTATCTTGACCGTGCGGAAGCCAAGATGGCTGCCGCAGAGCCGACCTTCCCCGGCGTTGCCGAGGCGAAGGAGACCTATGCCGCGCTCCGCTCCGCCATCGCCGAGCAGAAAACGGCTGTGGACGCGTACATCGCCGCCGTCGACGCCATCGACGTTGAGAATATGACCTTCATGCAGCTGAAAGCCGCCGTGGACGCCGCTCTTGCTCTGCAGGAGAAGGGAGACGTCACCGGATATGAGGGCGTCAGCGAAGCGAACGTCAAGCTTTCCAACGCCGAAAGCATCGTCAAGACGCCTTCGGGATACAGCGAAACGCTCCTCTCCGCGATGAGCGCGCTCGCCGCCGCGGCCAACCTTTCCGACCGCCGCGCCGCCCTCCTCGTCGCGATCGGCGTGCGTGATCTCGCCGAGGCCAACTACGAAGGAGTCCCCGCCGCGCTCACCGCTCTGGACGCCGCGATCGCATCCTATAATGCGGACGTTGCCGCGCTGAACGCCTCCTATGAAGAGGCTGCCGCCGTTGCCGTTGAGGCGACCGCCGCCGCCGCTCCGCAGGCTGTCGTTTACCAGATCGTCGCGATCCTCAAAAAGGTATTTGCGATCTGATCGGATCGGATCCGATCCTTCTACGGAAGAGAACCGTTTCGGCGGTTCTCTCCTTTTTTGCGGCGAAGATCCGCGCCGCCTTTGTCCGCGCTCCGAAAAGCCTTCGCCCCGAAAACCTTCGTCCCGGAAAACCTTCGTCCCGAAAACCTTCGCCCCGAAAAAACTTTCGGTTGCGCTCCCCGATCCGCCGCCTTTTCGGGGGGCAGGCAAAGCAGGCAAAAAAATTGCGAAAAAAGCCCGAAAAGCGACTCTTTCATCTTGCAATTGCGGCAGGAATATGATAGAATAGAAGAGAAATCCGATTTCTTTTCCATCTTGATTCCTTGATACCCTAGGAGGATCCTCTATGTCAGACCTGATCGGGAAAGCCGTGGCAGACGCCGCGGCAGGACTCCCTTACCGCGAAGAGTGCGGCGCCGTCGCGGTGCCCTCCCGCCGCGCGGTCATAAAAATGATCAAGCAGATCCAGACGCTGTTTTTCCCGGCGTTCTTTCCGCCCGAATCGGGCGAACTTCCCGAAAAAGAGACGCTTCTGCGCTCGATCGGCGACCGGATGCGCGACGAGATCTTTGCCGCCTTCCGCTTTCTGGGCGATCCGCGCGCCGAGCAAAGCGACGCGATCGCGGCGAAGATCCTGTCCACGCTGCCCGATATCCGCAGAAAACTGCTTCTCGACGCCGAGGCGATCTACGAAGGCGATCCCGCAGCCCCCTCCAAGGCGGCGGTCATCTTTTCCTACCCCGGCTTCCTTGCGATCACCGTTTATCGCGTCGCCCACGAGTTTTATCTGTGCGGCGTTCCTTTCCTTGACCGCATCCTGACCGAGTACGCCCATGAAAAAACCGGCATCGACATCCACGCCGGCGCGGCGATCGGCGAGTATTTCTTCATCGACCACGGCACCGGTATCGTCATCGGCGAAACGACGACGATCGGCGACCACGTGAAGCTTTATCAGGGCGTAACGCTCGGCGCGAAAAGCTTTGAACTCGACGATCAGGGCAACCCGATCAAGGGAACGAAGCGCCACCCCGACATCGGCAACCACGTGATCATTTACGCAAACGCCACCATTCTCGGCGGAAATACGAAGATCGGAGACGGATCGGTCGTCGGCGGAAACGTCTGGCTGACGCATTCGATCGAACCCGGCACCGTCGCGTATTATAACGAACGATCCTAAATAATAAAAAGGAGACAGATCATGCACAACGTAGACGTGAAATTCTTCCCCGGCTGGACGCGCAAGTCCTTTACCTTCACCGACGACGACGGCAATCTTCCGCTCGACAAAAAGTTTATGGATATCATGCGTCCGAACGGCATCAAAGGCACCTTCAACCTCTGCGGTACCGACAAAAACCGCCTCTCCCCGGAGGGCTACCGCGAGTTTTACCGCGGCTTCGAGATCGCCAACCATTGCAAATTCCATCCCTTTGCGCTGACCCCGGAGCGCGACCGTCCGATCGGAGACGGGGCGTTCGACGAGAAGACCGCCGATCCCGGAAAGAACTACCCGGTCAGCGGCGTGCCGGGGCTGTATTGGTTCCGTACGGAAAGCGGCTGGCGCCGCCTCGCGCCGCGCGAGGACTATCTGCGTTTCGTCCGGCAGGGAAAAGAAGAGCTGGAAGAGGCGTTCGGCGAGGGAAGCGTCGTCTCCTTCGTCTGGCCTTACTGTATGCAGGACGATCCGGAGCTTTTCGCGGCGATCCGCGCAATGGGCTATAAGAATATCCGCAAGACCGGGAATCTCGAAGACAAGACCGGCTTTTCGCTCCCCGCAGACCGCACGCAGTGGAGCTATAACGTCAACCATATCCGCCTGCACGAAGTTGGCGATCTCTACCGCGCCTATCCCGACGACGGCGAGCTGAAATTCTTCTGTTTCGGACTGCATTCGCACGATTACGAAAACAACGGCCTTTGGGAGATGCTGCGGCAGTTCGCCGAGGACTTCGGAAATCGCCCGGAGGAATTCTGGTACGCCACCGTCGGCGAGATCTTCGACTATGAGGACGCCGTCCGCGCGCTCAAGGTCGGCGAAGCGGCGATCGCAAACGACTCGGATCTCACCCTTTACGCCAAAATCGACGGAAAACGCGTCACCCTCGCGCCTCACAGCGTTTACCGCCTCGAAAACTGACACGCCTTCGCCCGTGCGGCGATCTTCCGCCCGACGGAAGCCTCTGCAAATTGTAAACAAGTATTTACTTTTTTCGACAGAAGCGTTCCGCCGGGCGGACTTTTGATTTTTTTGAAAAAATTTTCGGTTTTCTCTTGAAAATCCGGCTCGCATCCGCTATAATGGAAGAAGGAAACCCGGATCAAAACGAGGGACTGCGCCGCTCGGACGCAGCCCGGAAAGGAAAGTTATGAAAAGAAAACATCTGCTGCGCGCCGTTACCCTGATCCTTCTGCTCTCGGTCGCCGTTCTGCTCTTTGCCGTTCCGGCGTTCGCGGAATCGGCGGAAAACGCGGGAGGGGTGTTCGCTTGGTTTGAGACCGGAGACGAGGAGACCGTCTTGCTCAAAAAGATCGTGCTCTACACCTCTCTGATCGGCGTCGGTCTTCTGATGATCATTCTCATCGCCTTCTTCGGCGGCGCCGGGCGCGACGGCATCGACGAGCTGAACGAGAAGCGTCTCGCGCGCAAAAAGAGAAAAGCTGCCCGCGCAAGAGCGAGAGAATACCGCCGCTGACGCCGCGCCCCCCGCGCTCCCCGGAAAAAAATGTGTCCTGCGCCCGGCCTCCGCTCCGGCGCCTTTCCGCGAAGAAGGGAAATCCCATTTTATGGGTAATTTCCTCCCCCTCTGCTGAAAAATGCACATTTTTTTAAAATTCAAAAGATTTTTTTCGTGAAAACTGTTGACAAATCCTTTACAATGTATTAAAATACAGTTAGTATTCTTTAAGGAGGAATCACATACTATGAAACAATCTATCAAGGCACTGCTGTTGGTACTTCTTGTTTCTGTTCTTGCCTTCACCATGATCGCGTGTGACTACGACTTCGGTACGCTCGACGTCCTGTACACCTTCGATGATGATCAAGGCAACGTGACGAGATTGACCATCAAGGCCGGTGAGACTCTGGAAGAAAAAGACCTTCCCGCAGCCCCGGCAGCTCCCGCTGAGGATGAATACTTCCTCGGTTGGTTCACCGAAGACGGTACTGAGGTCAAAGCAGGAGACGTTGCTCCCGAAGGCGTCACCGCCGTGGCGGCAAAGGCCGTCTACGGAAAAGCGACCGTCAAGTTCGTTCTGGGCGATCAGGAGATCGAAAAGATCGTGAAGCCCGGCAGCGCGCTTGCAGCGTCCGATTTCCCCGCAACCTATGTTCCCGCAGACACCGCATTCCTCGGCTGGTTCGCCGGCGAAGAGGAAGTGGCGGAAGGCTACGTCGTTGACGAGGATATCACCGTCGTCGCGAAGTACGCCGCGATCACCGTGGATCTGACCTTCGTCATCGGCGAGGAGTCGAACACCGGTAAATTCAATATCAACGCGGTTCTGACCGACGCCGATTTCCCGGCAGTCGAAGTTCCCGAGCATCAGCGTTTTGAAGGCTGGTACGTGGACGGCACGAAGATCGCCGCCGGCTACCGTGTGACCGGGGATACCGTGGTCACCGCCGTCTTTGCGGACGCTACCGTTGACATCACGTTCAATATGAACGGAGAAAGAACGACCAGGACCTACGACGAAGGCACCGCCCTCACCGCCGAGGATTTCCCGGAAGTCGTCGTTCCCGCACATCATATCTTCAAGGGCTGGTTCATCGGTGAGAATCCGGTCGAGGTAGGCTATCAGGTCTACGCTACGCAGACGATCTCCGCCGTGTTCGAGGAGATGACGAAGTACACGCTGACCTTCACGGTCAACGGCTTCAACGCTCCGGCGACCTTCTATGAAGGCGACGTGCTGACCGCTGAAGATTTCCCGAACGCCCTTGCCGCAACGCCCGCGCACTTCACCTTTGTCGGCTGGTTCATCGGCGCAACGCCGGTCGCCGCAGGCTACGAAGTCACCAAGGACGTGCAGATCGAGGCGCGCTACCTGCAGATCACCCATGACGTTACCTACGTCATCAACGGCTCTGTCGTTACCAAGACCTACGCCGAGGGCAAGATCCTGACGGCGTCCGATCTCGACGCTCCCGCGGCTCCCGCGCATCAGCGTTTTGTCGGCTGGTTTGTCGGAGACGAGAAGATCGCCGCCGGTTACGAGGTCGCGGCAAACGTCACGATCACGGCTGTCTATGAGGATATCCTTAACACCGTTACCTTCGTTGTCGGCGAGACCGAGACTCCCGTCGTCGTGAAGGAAGGCACCGTTCTTACCGAGAAGGAGCTCGCCGCTCCCGAAGCTCCGGCGCACACCGAGTTCGTGGGCTGGACGGTCAACGGCAAGCAGATCGGTGTGGGCTATGAAGTCACCTCCGACGTTTACGTCATCGCGAACTTCCGCGAGATCGTCTACACCGTCACCTTCGTGGAGAACGGCGAGACCAGCACCAGAGAGTTCAAGGACGCGTACGTCCTGACCGCGAAAGACTTCCCGACGTACACCACTCCGGCGCACACCACCTTCGAGGGCTGGTTTGCCGGCGAGGATAAGGTCGAGGCAGGCTACGTTGTCACCGCCGACGTCACTCTGACCGCCGTATTCAAAGACATCACCTTCAAAGTCACCGTCGTGATCGGCGAAGAATCCACCGAAAGCATCGTCAAGGAAGGCACGGTCATCGAGCTGATCCCCGAATCCGAGATCGACCTTCCCGAGCACACCACCTTCGAGGGCTGGTTCATCGGCGACGTTCAGGTCACCGAGAGCTTCGAGCTTACCGCTGACGTGGTTCTGACCGCGAAGATCGTTCCCGTTCCGCAGTATGACGTCACCTTCGTCGTCAACGGCGAGAACAACGTTGTGACCTTCTATAAGGGCGACGTCCTGACCGAAGAGGACTTCCCGGAAGTCGTCGTCGGCGAGAACGAGACCTTTGAGGGCTGGTTCATTGCAGAGAACGAAGTCAAAGCCGGCTACGTTGTCGAAGGCGCTGTCACCATCGTGGCCGCCGTCGAGAATCTCGGCGAAACTCCTGTGATTCAGATCGTTGAGCTGACCTTCGTGGTCGGTGAAAACAAAGTCGTCAAGTCGGTTGCCAACGGCAGCACGCTCGGCGCGATCCTCTTTACTCCCGCAGCCGAAGTCGGACTGAAGTTCGCCGGCTGGAAGAACGCGGACGACGAGTTCGTCACCGCCGAGGACGTTGTGGAAGGCGCGATGACGCTGACCGCGGAGTTCACCGAGGACGTCTACTACATCCACTTCGTGATCGCCGGCGTCAAGACCTCCGTCAAGGTCGCGACCGGTACCAAGATCGCCGCAGAAGCGATCCCTGAGATTCCCGAGCAAGAGGACGCTCAGATCATCGGCTTCGTTGATGCGAACGGCACGCCGTTCAACGCCGAAACGATCTACAACGAGGACGTGACCTTCACCGCTAAATATCAGTCTCTCTACTACTACGTCACCTTCGCAAACGGCGAGGAAAAGACGGTCGTCAAAGTCCTGATCGCGGAGGATGCGATCCTTACCGCCGAGCAGATCCCGACCGCAGCCGCCGAGGGCAAGATCTTCGTCGGATACGTGGACGCAGAGGGCAAAGCGGTCGCCGCAGGCCGCCCCGTCACCGCTGACGTTACCTTCACCGCTTCTTTCGTGACCTTCCCCGAAGGCGCTGTCGGAACGCTTTACTACGGTGAATGGACCGTCGTGATCGGCACAGGAAGCATCTCCCTTCGCGGGATCGATGCGACCGGCATCACCTATAACGCCGAGGAGAATTCCTTCTCGTTCAAGGTCGGTGAAAAAGACTATGTGTTCACTACGGTCGAAGGCGGCTACGCCATCAATGGCACCGTCCTGACCGCTGAGCTTCCCGAGGATACCATCCCCGAGTCTCCGATCATCGTCATCACCAACCCCACCACCGAAACCCCCGCAGTCGGAGTCTGATCTCCCGATCTGCCGCGCGGCCGGAGCAAACGCTCCGGCTGCGCTTTTTTATCCTGTCAAGGCGCGCGCCCTTTCCTCTTTCGGCGCGGAGGACGCCGATCGGGTTTTTGCATCAAATGCTCCGGCTGCGCTTTTTTTATCCTGTCAAAGCGCGCGCTCTTTCCTCTTTCGGCGCGGAGGACGCCGATCGGGTTTTTGCATAAAATGAACAGAGGAGAGGCTTTCCGGAAAGCCGTTTCCCGGCGGTTGCCGGGCGGCGGGGAAGCGCCTCTCAAAATCGAAAGCAAAGGAATACCAAATGCTTGTTTTATGCGAAAGCCTTATCCTGCCCCTGATCGGAACGGCGGCAGGTGCGGCGTGCGTTTTTTTGACGAAAAAGCGCGAGAGGACCGGGGGATTTGCCGAGCGGATGCTGGTCGGCTTTTCGGCGGGACTGATGACGGCGGCGTCTTTTTTCAGCCTCCTGATGTCGGCGCTGGAAACCGAAAGCGGCTTTTTCCCCTCGCTGATCGGCTTTGTGATCGGGATCGTTCTGCTCTCTCTGCTCGACCGGATGCTGTCCGCCGCCGCGCGGCGAAACAGAGAAAGCAAGCCCGAAAAAATCACCGCCGCAGAGGAGGAAAACGCCGCACGCCCCGGCTCCGGCGAGAACATGAGCGCCCCTCCGGCGAAAAGCACCGGCAGGGGAGAGCGCGCGGCGCTCGGTTTTCTCGCGGTGCTTCTTCATAATATCCCCGAAGGGATGGCGGTCGGTGCGATCCTCGCCGGCTTCTTTGCCGGGCGGAACGGCTCGGCGGAGGTGCTTGCGCTCTCGGTCGGCATTGCGGTGCAGAATTTCCCGGACGGCGCGATCGTCTCGCTCCCCTTCCGCACGTCCGGGATGGGGCGAGGCCGGGCGTTCCTTTTCGGACTGCTCTCCGGCGCGGTCGAACCGCTCGCAGCCCTGCTCACCGTCCTGATTTCGGGTGCGCTCGGCGGCGTTCTGCCCTATTTTCTCTCCTTCGCCGCCGGGGCAATGATCTACGTCGTCGTCCGCGAACTGATTCCCGAAACCGAAGGCGAAGAGCAGACCGCGATGCCGGCGTTCACCGTCGGATTCATTCTCCTGATGCTCCTCGACCGCTTTTTCGCCGGATAATACCGGCTCGCACCTGCCGGACGTCCGGTATCCGATCTTTTTTGACCGAGCGGAGCGCTTCTTTCGGCGTTCCGCTTGACTTTTCGGCGGAGATTCTATATAATAAGGATAGAAAACATCCGAAAGGACGCGTATATGAAAAAAATCATTCTGTTTCTTCTGATCCTCGCGCTTGCGCTTTCCGCCGTCTCCTGCGGCAAAGCCCCTGCGGACGATCTCCTTCCCCCGGACGATTCCGTCGCCGCCGTCTCTTTGCACACCGAGGCGCAAGCCGCCTATCTTGCCGGCGATCCGGCGCTCTTTTCCCGGTATGCTTCCGGGAAAGAGGAACTCAGCCGCCCTCTTCCGGTCGTGCTTCGCGCCGAGGACGGCGCCGCGGCGATCGAGCTTTATGAAGGCGCAAAAATCACCGAAGCGATCCGCCTTCCGGTATCGGGCGGACAAGCCGTCGCCTATAACCTACTTCTCGGCACCGGCTACAGCTACCGCTCGCTGGACGCCGCAGGCGAGCAGATCGGATCGCTCGGCTCGTTTATCACCGAGGCGCAGGCGCCGCGCAATCTGGATATCGGCGGCGTGACCAACGCGCGCGACCTCGGCGGCTGGCAGACGGCAGACGGCAGGATCCGGCAGGGAATGCTCTTCCGCACCGCAAAATACAACGCCGACGAGTCTTCCGATCTGCTCATCACCGAGGAGGGGATCGAAACGATGACGAAATCCCTCGGTATCCGCACCGAGATCGACCTGCGGATGGTGGAGGACAACGAGTCCGGCGGCATCACCGCAAGTCCGCTCGGCGAGGGCGTGAACTATATCGCTTTCCCGATGCAGTCGGGCGGCAATATTCTGACGCTCAACAAGGACCGCTTCGCCGCCCTCTTCGCCCTCTTCGCCGACGAGGCAAACTACCCCATCGCCTTCCATTGCAGCATCGGTACAGACCGCACGGGTGCCGTCGCTTTCCTGATCGGCGCACTGCTCGGCATGAGCGAGGAGGACCTCTCGCGCGATTACCTCTTCTCGAATTTCGGCGAGATCGGCGGGATGAGAACGGCGTCGGCTGTAAAGAATTATTTACAAACGGTCAAGTCCGCCTCCGGTAATACGCTTGCCGAAAAGGCGAGAAACTACCTGCTCTCGGTCGGCGTTGCCGCTGAGGATCTTGACGCGCTCTGCGCCCTGATGCACGGATGAGCCGCTATCCCATCGCGCGCGAGATCCGCCCGATCGCCCTCCGCATCCCCTTCTGCCGTCCGCTGGTCGCGCTCTCCTATCCCATCCTGCGGATCGGTTACGCCGTGACGCCGATCCGGCGCGGCGTGCGCTATCGGAGAAGGACGGCAGGGAAGCTTCCCCTTGCGATCTATGAGCCGCAGGGGATCGCGCCCGACGCTCCGATCCTGCTCTATTTTCACGGCGGCTCTTTTTCCTATCTCGCCAACCCCCACCACCGGGTCTCCGCCTGCCGCTATGCGCTCGGCGCGAATTGCCGGGTGATCTGCCCGGATTACCGCCTCGCCCCGAAGCACCCCGCTCCCGCCGCGCGCGAGGACGCGAAGACCGCCTACGATTTCGTGAAAGAGACCTACCCCGGCGCAAGGATCGCCGTGGGAGGAGACAGCGCCGGCGGCGCGATCGCCGCCTGCCTCGCCGCAGAGCGGCAGGTCTGCTTTCAGATGCTGATCTACCCGGTCTGCGACGCGAGCTGTTCGACCCGCTCGGCGACCGTCTTTACCGATACTCCGCTCTGGGACGCGGTCGGCAACCGCAAAATGTGGAAGTGGTATCTCTCCGGCGGCTCTCCCGTATACGCCGCCCCGATGCAGACGCCGCTGCCCGGATCTCCCGCCCCCGCCTATATCGAGGTCACCGAGTTCGATCCTCTCCATGACGAGGGGATCGCCTTTGCGAGACGGCTTCGGGACGGCGGCGCCAAGGTCGAGCTGAACGAAACGCTTGGCACCTTCCACGCCTATGACGCGGTGAACTGTCCGCTCTCCCGTTCGGCGTTTTCCCAAAGGATCGCCGCGCTGAAGGCGGCTTTCTCCGACTAAATGAAAACAAATCTTTACATCATCGAATCAAATCACAAAGGAGAACCGATATGAACAAACCTGCTGAAAGAAAAAGCAACGCCGTCGGAGGGAAGATCTGGTTTTCGGCGATCTTTTTCGGCTTGGTCGGGCAGATCGCCTGGGTGGTCGAAAATATGTATTTCGCCGCCTTCGCCCAGGACGTTTTCGCCGCCTCCGGCAGAGCCGATCTCTCCTATCTCGTCACCACGCTGATGGTCATCTTCTCCGCCCTGACCGCGACCGCGACCACCGTGATCGCCGGCGGACTTTCCGACCGAGCGGGCAAGCGCAAGCCCTTTATCGCCGTCGGCTATATCCTCTGGGGATTCACCATCATGCTCTTCTCGCTCATCCCGATGAAGGTCGCGGGCGGACAGATCCTGCTCGTCGCCGTCGCGCTCGTTCTCTTCGATTGCCTGATGACGGTCGCCGGCTCGACCTCGAACGACGCCGCCTTCAACGCCTGGATCGCCGACAATACGAAGCCCGAAAACCGCGGCAGAGTCAACGCGGTGCTGTCGATCCTGCCGATCGCCGCGGTCGTCATCGTCTTTATCGGGCTCGGCTCGCTCTACGATTCGGCGGCGGAGTCTAATTCGCTCTTCTTCCTCGTCCTCGGCGCGATCCCGATCTTCGCCGGAATTCTCGCGCTCTTCGTGCTGAAAGACAAGGCGGGACTTGCCCCTGCGCCGCGCCGCGGTCTGCTCGTCGATTTCTTCGCAGGCTTTGCCCCCTCGGCGATCCGCGGCAACGCCGTCCTTTACCTCTGCCTCGGCGCCGCCTGCCTCGTCGGGATCGCCCAGCAGACCTTCTTCTCCTATCTCATCAATTTCCTGCAGATCACCCTCGGCTTCGGGGACGGCTTCGTCATCCCGATGGCGGTCATCATCCTGCTCTCCGCGCTCTTTACCGCCGGAATGGGAATGCTCTTCGACCGCTTCGGCAGAGACCGTTTTTCAATTCCCCTGCTCTGCCTGACCGTCCTCGGCATCCTCTTCTTCTGGCTTCTGCAATTCACCGACGGCGGACTGCGCAGCTTCCTCGTTTATTTCGCCGGAACGCTGATGATGGGCGGCATCCTCTCGCTGACCGGCAGCCTCACCGCTACCTTCCAGGACCATATCCCTGCCGGCGCGGAAGGCCGCTACCAGGGCGTGCGGATGTGCTTCGTCGTCCTGATCCCGATGATCGTCGGCCCGATCGTCTCGCTCATCCTCGGTATGAACGCGATGGGAATGAACGGCGAAGGCTTCGT
>CADBPA010000037.1 GCA_902796505.1 uncultured Ruminococcus sp. | reverse complement strand
TTCATCGAGATCATGATCGAAGGCGACGCCAACGGCCGCGGCTTCCAGTATCCCATCCCCACCTACTCGATCACCCGGGATTTCGACTGGTCGGACACCGAGAACAACCGCCTTCTGTTTGAAATGACCGCGAAATACGGAACGCCCTATTTCTCGAACTACGTCAATTCGGATATGGAGCCGAGCGACGTGCGCAGTATGTGCTGCCGCCTCCGCCTCGACCTGCGCGAGCTGCGCAAGAAATCCGGCGGCTTCTTCGGATCTGGCGAATCGACCGGATCGGTCGGCGTCGTGACCATCAATATGCCGCGTATCGCCTACCTTTCCAAGACGCCGGAGGAATTCTACCACCGTCTCGACCATATGATGGACATTGCCGCCCGTTCGCTGAAAACCAAGCGCACGGTCATCACCAAGCTTCTCGAAGCCGGTCTGTATCCCTACACCAAACGCTATCTCGGCACCTTCAACAACCATTTCTCCACCATCGGACTGGTCGGTATGAACGAGGTCGGCCTCAACGCCGCCTGGCTGCGCGCCGATATGACCGATCCGCGCACGCAGAAATTCACCGAGCAGGTGCTGAATCATATGAGAGAGCGCCTCTCCGACTATCAGGAGATGTACGGCGACCTCTACAACCTCGAAGCGACGCCTGCCGAATCGACGGCGTACCGCCTCGCCAAGCACGACAAGAAGCGCTATCCCGACATCATCACCGCCGCGAAATCCTGCGACGATACCGTCTATTATACGAACTCCTCGCACCTGCCGGTCGGTTACACCGAGGATATCTTCTCGGCGCTCGACATTCAGGACAATCTGCAGACGCTCTACACCTCCGGCACCGTTTTCCACGCCTTTCTCGGCGAGAAGCTGCCGACTTGGCAGTCCGCCGCCAACCTTGTCCGCAAGATCGCCGAAAACTACCGTCTGCCGTACTACACCCTCTCTCCCACCTATTCGATCTGTAAGGATCACGGCTATATCGCCGGCGAGGTCTACAAATGCCCGCATTGCGGCAAACCCACCGAGGTTTACAGCCGCATCACCGGCTACTACCGCCCGGTCCAGAACTGGAACGACGGCAAGAGCCAGGAATTCAAGGATCGCCGCACCTACGACATTGCGAAATCCCACCTGACGCACGAAGGCTGCATCTCCTGCGGCGCCGAGCCGGATCTGCACGACGATATGATCTCGAAAACGCAGAACGCCACGTATCTCTTTACGACGCCCACCTGCCCCAACTGCAAAGCGGCGACCGCGCTGATGGATCAGAAGGGCTTCTCCTATGAAAAGATCTTCGCCAACGAGCATCCGGATATGGCGAAGGAGTACGGCGTCCGCCAGGCTCCCACGCTCGTGATCGTCAAGAACGGCGGCGTCGAGAAGTACGTCGGGCTCTCCGAGATCAAAAAATTCATGGAAGCGTAAAAACATGTTGGACATCATCGTCATCGGCGGAGGACCCGCCGGGCTGACCGCGGCGATCTATGCGCGCCGCGCCAACCGAACCGTCCTGGTCCTCGAAAAAGAAACCTTCGGCGGGCAGATCACCTTCTCGCCGAAGGTGGAAAATATTCCCGGCTTCGCCGACGTTTCCGGCAATGAATTTGCCGAAAAACTGCTCGATCAGGCGCTCGCGCAGGGCGCCCGGATCGATTCGGTCTGCGTTACCTCTCTCCGCCGCGAGCCGGACGGCAGTTTCACCGTCGGCACCGACGCGGGCGAGCACACCGCGCGCGCGGTCATCCTCGCCACCGGATCGAAGCACCGCTCGCTCGGTCTTCCCGGAGAGGAGGAACTGATCGGCGCGGGGATCTCCTTCTGCGCGGTCTGCGACGGCGCGTTTTATCAGGGCGCTCCTGTCGCCGTCGTCGGCGGCGGAAATTCCGCCCTGCAGGAAGCGATCCTGCTCTCCGACCTCGCCTCCTCCGTCACGATCGTTCAGGACCTCGATCAGCTGACCGGGGAAGAGAGCCTGCAGGCGCAGCTGCGCGGAAAGACCAACGTCCGCGTGATCACCGGCGCGCGCGTCGAGGGCTATCTCGGAGACGGCGAGATCCGCGGCCTCCGTATCCGCGACCGGAAGAGCGGGGAAGTCTCCGAGCTTCTCTGCGACGGCGTGTTCCTCGCCGTCGGGCTGATCCCCCAGAACGAGCCGTTCGCCGATCTGATCGATCTGGACGGCCGCGGCTATGCCGAAAGCGGCGAGGACTGCCGCACCAAAACGCCCGGCCTTTTCGTCGCCGGGGACTGCCGCCAAAAGAAGATCCGTCAGGTCGTCACCGCCGCGGCGGACGGCGCGGTCGCGGCGCTTGCCGCCTGCGATTATCTCAAAGCCTGACGAAAATCAAAAAAGAGCCCGCCTGTGCAAGCTCTTTTTTTGTTGCGGATCGCCGCCTTTACGTCTCTTTCCACTCGATCTTCTTCGGCAGGATCAGCTCGCGCGGCGACGAGATGCGGACGGTCGTCCCTTTCTGATCGAGCAGGAGCGATCCGCTCTCCCTTTCCACGCCGATGACCTTCGCGCGCTTTTTCTTTCCGTTTTGCAGAAACTGTACCTCCACGCCGCGCAGGATCATCTTGTCGATATAGGTGTCGATGAACGCGCCGGGCGTTTTCAGATAGGGGTAGTACTGATAAAAATGCGAGAGGATCGTGCGCGCGATGATCATATTGACCGAGGTGTTCTCGCTCTCAAAGACCTTGCGCACCAGATCGTCGAGCCTTGCCGGGAAGGTTTCCTCCGAGGTCTTGACGGCGAAATGCACGATCACGTATTCGTAGAAGGAAATGTCGTCGAGCTTCCCTTCGATCGCCACGCTCCCGATCTTGCCCTGATCGTCGTAAATATCGGTCAGCCACGCGATCCCGAGCTCGCGGCTCGAGTGCTCTTCCAGCGCGGTGACCAGCGCGGTCGCCGCCAGAATACGGAAAAATCCCGATTGCGCGAGGAAAAGGGAAGGGCGCAGGATCAGCGAGAGGAAAACGCCTTCGACCTCTTTATCCGAATAGTTTTCTTTTCCGAAAAGCGAGACGTCCTTCTGCCTCTGGCAGAAAACGGCGTAACGGTCGGGGTATCCGTCCTGCGCGTATTGCCTCGCGCGGGCGGCGGCGGAGATCAGGGAATCGTACGCTTCGAGCTCGGTAATATTTCCGTCCTCGCCCCGGATTTTGATCACGGCGGGTTTCTCCATCTCTCCGCCTCCTTTCCTCGTTATTTTCTTCGGATCAACACGCCTTGCCCCAGTAGACCAGCTTGTGCGCCTCTCTGCCGCAGCAAACGCACTTGTCACCGATCGGCTCCATGCCGAAGGGCATACAGCGCGAGCTGACGTCCGCGACCTCTTTGAGCTTTTCCTCGCAGGCGCGGTCTCCGCACCACATCGCGCGGATGTAACCCGACTTCTCGCCGGCGATCTTGATCAGCTCGTCGAGGCTGTTTGCGGTATAGGTGCGGTTTTCGCGGTTTTCGAGCGCCTTCTGATAAAGCGCGACGCGCAGATCTTCCAGCCCCGCCTTCACCCGGTCGGCGATGCCGTCGAGCGAAACGAAGGACTTTTCGCGGTTGTCTCTGCGCACGATCACGCACTTGTTTTCGGCAAGATCGCGCGGCCCGATCTCGATGCGGAGCGGAACGCCCTTCATCTCGTATTCCGAGAACTTCCATCCGGGAGATTGCTCGGAATCGTCCACCTTCACGCGGATGCCCGCCGCGGCGAGCAGATCTCTCGTGCGGTAGGCGGCGTCGAGAACGCCCTCCTTCTGTTGCTGGATCGGAACGATCACGACCTGGATCGGAGCGACCGCCGGGGGAAGTACCAGTCCGGAATCGTCTCCGTGCGTCATGATGATACCGCCGATGATCCGCGTGGAAACGCCCCAGGAGGTCTGGTAGCAGGGCTTCAGCTTGTTGTCGCTGTCGAGGAACTGAATGCCGAACGCCTCGGCAAATCCCGATCCGAAATTGTGCGACGTGCCGCCCTGAAGCGCCTTGCCGTCGTGCATCAGCGCCTCGACCGTGTAGGTCGACTGCGCGCCGGCGAATTTTTCTTTTTCGGTCTTCTGTCCGCGCACGACCGGCATCGAAAGATCGTTTTCAAAGAAATCGGCGTAAAGATTCAGCATCTGCACGGTGCGCGCTTCGGCCTCCTCGGCAGTCCGGTGCATCGTGTGTCCTTCCTGCCAGAGAAATTCGCGCGAACGCAAAAACGGCCTCGTCGTCTTTTCCCAGCGCACGACCGAGCACCACTGGTTGTAGACCTTCGGCAGATCGCGGTAGGATTTGATGATGTTCGCGTAGTGTTCGCAGAAGAGCGTCTCGGACGTCGGACGAACGCAAAGCCGTTCAGCAAGCGGCTCGCTTCCTCCCATCGTCACCCATGCGACCTCCGGCGCAAAGCCCTCCACGTGATCCTTCTCCTTCGTCAGGAGCGATTCGGGAATGAAGAGCGGCATATAAACGTGTTCCACTCCGGTCGCCTTGAATCGCTCGTCTAAGATCTTCTGAATGTTCTCCCAGATGGCGTATCC
>CADBPA010000036.1 GCA_902796505.1 uncultured Ruminococcus sp. | reverse complement strand
TCCCGTGGGGATATATCGGCAAAGAGGACGGCTGGCCGGAGGGCGGCATGGCGCGGCTGAAACAATACGGCTTTCGGACGGTGGCAATGGCGCTTTCGGAAGGAGCGATCCCGATCGACGACGAGAGGATCAAACAAGAGGAAAAGCTCGCGATCCTGCTCGGCGCGGAAGGAGACGGACTCGCAAAAGAGACGATCGCCTCCTGCGACTATACGGCGATCATTCCGATGCTTCACGGGGTGGATTCGCTGAACGTCGCGGCGGCAAGCGCGGTCGCGTTCTGGGAACTTCGCAGGCGATAAAGCAAAGAATAGTTTACATATCACGGAGATAACGGCATGAAAGACGGTTTTTCGCTTCTCTTTCTCGGCACCTGCGCGGCGGAGTTTTCGCCGCGGCTCAACACCGATCTGCGCGATCGGTTCGACCTTGACGTGCGCCGCACCTCGGCGCTGCTCTTTGACGAACGGTATCTCATCGACTGCGGCGTGCATCTGTTCGACGAGCTTCGCATTTCGGGCAGCGATCCCGGAAAGATCACCGATCTCTTCCTCACGCATCTGCATAGCGATCATTTTCAGCCGGATCACGTCCGCGCGCTTGCAGAAGGGCGGGAGAGACCGCTTCGCGTCTGGGTACGCGAGGATGCCGAATTCCCCGAAATTCCGGGGATCGAGCTGCGCCGCATGAAGCCGCTCTGCGAATACGACGCCGGGGACGGGCTTTCGGTGACCGGACTTCCGGCAAATCACGATCCGAAAGCCTTCCCGCAATTTCTGCTTTTCCGGCGCGGCGGGAAAAAGTTTCTCTACGCGACCGACGGCGCGTGGTTTCTGAACGAAAGTTTTCTCGCGCTGAGAGCCGACGCGCTCGATCTTCTGATCCTCGACGGCACCTGCGGCGACTACGCCGGGGATTTTCGCATGGGCGAGCACAATTCGATCCCGATGATCCGGCTGATGCTCCCCTCCCTTCTGACGGTCGGGGCGATCAAAAAGGAAACTTTGGTTTACATCACACATCTCGCGCCGTCGCTGCATCTGCCGCACAAAGAAACGGTCAGCCTGCTCGAAAAAGACGGCATCCGCGTCGCGTACGACGGATTACGGCTGGAAATTTAAAACGCATTTCAAGAAGAAAAGGACAAGGATATGAACGACAAGGAAATTGCCGAGATCAAACGCGCCTATTCCGAAAAGCGGCAGGCGGTGCGTTCGGTGACCGGTTACTACATCGCCGAAAACGGCGAGGTGATCACAAAATTCGAGCGCTCGCTCGGGCTGATGGGCGAGGAGGAGAGTGAAAAATATCTTTCCATCTTCCGCAAGACGCTCTCCGGCGCGCAGCACAAAAACCTCTTTGATTTTCCCTTCTCCACCAAGGACGTGACCGACGGCGAGGCGCACCGGCGGCTGATGGCACTGCGCGCAGGCGAGGGCTTTGACGATGAGATCCTCGACGGATTTGCCGGGCAGCTCGCGGCGGCGTTCCATCCCGAATCGCCCATTGTCCTCCTCTTTGCGAAAAATCATTACGACGTACTGCGCCGCTCGAAGAACGGCTCGGACGGCGAGGAGAGCGAATCGAGCGAGGTCTATACCTATTTTACCGCCGCGCTCTGCCCGGTTCGCCAGACCAACCCGGCGCTCGCCTACAACGCCGAGGAGAAGGCGTTCACGCGCTTCGGCGGAATCAACAGCATCGCGCCGCCGGAGATCGGCTTCACCTTCCCGGCGTTCGACAACCGGCAGACGAACATCTACAGCGCGCTCTTCTACACCCGCTCGACCGGCGAGGCCTACGAGGAATTCACGAACGCCGCGTTCGGCGCGAGCCTCCCGATCGTGACGGCAAAGGCGCAGGACGACGGTTTCAAAGCGACGCTCGTCGACGCGCTCGGCGAAGAGCTTTCCTTTGCGGTGGCGAAGAATCTGCACCGGCAGATCGCCGACCGTATCGAAATTCACAAGGAAAGCCGCGATCCCGAACCGCTGGTGATGTCGCAGGGCGAGCTTCGGGAATGCGTGGAGGCCGCCGGGATCCCGGCGGAGGAGCTTTCGGATTTTGCCGAAAAGTACGCCGAAAATCTCGGAGCAAACGCCGAAATTTCGCCGAAAAACGTGGTCGATCCGAAAAAATTCGTCCTGAAAACGCCGGACGTGACCATCCGCGTCGCACCGGGGAAGGAAGGGCTGATCGGAACGCGCGTCATCAACGGGCAGAAGTACGTCCTGATCCGCGCCGAGGGCGGCGTGGAGCTCAACGGGCTGAACGTCCGCATCGACGGCGAGGACGGTATGGAGATTCCGGAACTTGACGAAAATCCTTAAAATTCAAAAGACGGATCGGGCGACCGATCCGTCTTTTTTCGGAAAAACCGAAGGAAAAAGCCGCCCTGTTCGCCGGGCGGCTTTCGTTATCGGGAGGCGGGACTGCGGGACAATGCGCGCAGGCGCGCTTTCAGGTCATCGGAGATACGGTAGCTTTCGAGCGCCTTGCGCACCGCCATGCGATGAACGACCGGCGGCAGGCGGTAGTCCGAAAACCAAGGATAGACCGTCTCTTCCCTCTCGGCAAGCTTGGTCGCAAAATACCACGCCTGCATCATCTGAAGATAATATTCCCCGGTCTCGATCCCGGCGACCAAAGCGAGGTGTTCTTCCGAAAAATACTCGTTTTTGTAAACATTCATAAGCATTTTGATCGCAAAACGCCGGGTGTAGAGCCGATCCGAGGCGAGCCAGCGCAGGACGTGCGGATAGAGTTTTTCGGGGAATTTTCCGAACACTTTCGGCGAAAAACTGTCGCAGACCGCCCAGTTGCCGATATACGGCAGAAAAGCGTCGGTCAAGGCAAGGGCGGCGCAGAAGTCCGGCTCCGGCTCGATGAGAAAGGCGTGCAGAAGGTCTTCTTCCAGATACCGGTGCGGCAAAATCGCGAGAAATTCTTCCGCCGCGCGCGGACGGTTTTTGCGCAGCGCTTTCGCGTATGCGCGCAGCGCCGGCAGGCGGACGCCGAGGATCGCCTCGCGCGGGACGGCGGGGTTGAGTTTTGCCGAAAAATCGCCGTAGTCTTTCTCCGCCATAGCCGAAAGCTCTCCCCGGACGTCCGGGGAGATCTCTGTGTTCTGCAGGTTTTTGCCGCTTGTCATACCGTCACGCCCAGCTGATGCTGCCGGGTTTCGGCTCGCGGATGATCGAGTCCTTCAGGAAGGCGACGGCGTGGCGGAGTCCTTCGTCGGGCGTCATCAGGCTGTCCTCATGCTCGATGGACATCACCTTGTCGTACCCCGCGAGGCGGAGCGCCGAGATCATATCGCGCCAATAGTCGAGCCCGTTGCCGTACCCGACGCTGCGGAAGATCCAGGAGCGATGCTCCTCGTCGCTGTAATGCTTGGTGTCGAGGACGCCGAACTTCGCGGTGTTGATATTGTCGATCTTGGTGTCCTTCGCGTGGAAATGGTAGATCGCGCCCTTCAGCTCGCGGATGGCGGCGACCGGATCGATGCCCTGCCAGATCAGGTGGGAGGGATCGAAGTTTGCGCCGATGGTATCGCCGACGGCGGCGCGCAGCTTCAGCAGCGTTTCGGGGTTATACACGCAGAAGCCGGGGTGCATCTCGAAGGCGATCTTCGTCACGCCGTGCGAGCGCGCGAAGGCGGCGGTCTCTTTCCAATAGGGGATCAGCACCTGATTCCATTGGTAATCGAGAACGGCGAGATAATCGTCCGGCCAGGCGCAGGTCGCCCAGTTCGGCGTTTTGTCCTCCGGAGAGCCGCCGGGGCAGCCGGAGAAGGTCACGACCGTATCGACGCCCACCTTTTCGGCGAGCAGAACGGCGTTCACGAAATCGTCGTGAAACTGCTTTGCGATTTTGGGATCGGGGTGAACGGGATTGCCGTGCGCCGAGAGCGCGACAAGCTCCATGTGATGGCGCTTGATGGTTTCGCACCATTCTTTGAGCGCCGCCTCGTCGTGCAGGAGGATCTGCGGATCGCAATGCGCTTTTCCGGGATAGCCGCCGCATCCGATCTCGACCGCCTCGATGCCGAGCGATTCAAATTTGGTAAGTGCCTCTTCGAGCGAAAGATTGCCGAACAGGTTGGTCAGAACGCCGAGTTTCATAAAAAAATTCCTTTCCGAAAGAGGATTTTTGCGTAGATTCGCTTTACAAGCATATTCTACCATATCCGCCGGAGAAATGCAAGCGATTTGATGAATTTTATTTTATTTTTCTCTCCTTTTTCTCCATGGAAGAATTTTATTTTCCCAAAAGGGTTGACAAATTCGGGATGACCGTGATATACTGATGCCAAAGATATTCTGAAAGGAGAATAAAATGAATACGATCCAAACCCTGAACATAGCGATCTACGGTATGGTCGCAGTCCTCGCGCTGATCGGCTTTTTCCTCGGCCTGAAGCGCGGAGGGGGCAAACAGCTTTTCCGCACGCTGACGGTAGCGGCGTCGGCGGCCGGCTCGGTGTTCGTCACCAAGATGCTCTACAACGTCTTCTACAATACGATCGCCGGCAAAACGCCCGCCGAGATCGTGACGACCTACAACATCACGGTGAACGAGGAGACGATGACCGTCATCGAAAATATCGATCCCGCCACCGCCGAATACGTCGTTCCGCTGATCCTCTCCTTCCTGATCCTTCCCTTTATTTTCGTGCTGCTCTTCCTGTTGATCAGCGCCGTGGCATGGGTGATCTTTGCGATCATCGCGGCGATCGCGGGAAAGAAAAAGCCCTCCGGCGGCAGCCGGATGCTCGGCGGGCTGATCGGCCTGATCCAAGGAGCCGCCGTCGCCATGATCCTGCTCGTTCCGATCGCCGGACTGCTCGGCTTCTCCGAACGGGCGACCGCCGAGATGCAGAAGAACGATCCCGACAGCGAATCCACGCAGAAGACCGTGGAGTTCTATGAAGAAAATCTGAAACCGATCAACGAAAACTTCGTCGTCCGCGCGACGCAGAAGGCAGGCGGCAACGCCCTGTTCGATTACTTTGCGACGGTGGAGGTCGAGGGCAAGAAGACCAATATGCAGGACGAGGCGATCGCCGTCGTGCGCATCGGAGCGCGCGTTTCGGTGATGAAGGACGTCAAGTGGTCGAGCCTCACCGAATCGGATAAGAAAAACATCGAAGCCATCTACGCCGATCTGACCGAAAATCCCTATCTCTGCGGCCTTTCCGCCGGCATTCTGCGCGCCGCCTCCGGCTATCTCGGCGAGCAGGTGCTGAATTCCGCGGAGATGGAAGAGCCGATGAAGACGATCTTCACCGAGCTGGTCGGCAGTTTCAGGGAGATCACCTCCGACACGCTTGCCGCCGATCTCGGCACCGTCAAGGACGTGTATTTCACCCTTTCGGACGCCGGCGTTCTTCTCGCAATGAACGAGAACGGCGACATCACCGCCGCGCTTGCCGCCGTTGACGCGGAGGGCAATACCGTCCTCTCCCGCGTGGTCTCCCTGCTGAGCGGAAACGAGCATCTGAAGCAGATCACCACCGCGCTGACCAACGTCTCCTTCGCCATCCTGCTCGACAGCGTCGAAATGGACGAGGAAACGATGCAGAAGATCGAGGAGGTCAAGGGGGACGTGGTGAACACCCTCAACGACGTTCTCGCGCTCGACGAGGGCGCATACGAAACGCACGAGGAGTACGTCTCGGCGGTCGGCGATCAGATCAACGACGCGCTGGTCGCTCATGAGATCGAGCTGGACGCGGAAATCGTGGACGGCATTGCCGCCTACGTCGCCGATCCCGCAAACTTCACCGATGAAAACGGCGTGCGCAAGACCGAGATCACCGAGGACGATCTCGTCGAATTTGCCCTGTCCTACTTCGCCTCGGTCGCAGAGACCGAAGAGACCGCGGACTGATCGCGCCCTCTCCCCGCCGCCTGCCCGATACCGGGCTGGCGGCGTTTTTATGATAGAAAAAGAGAAAAACTTTTTTATTACGCGCACGGAAAGGCTTGACAAAGCGGAAAAAGCGTGTTATAATGGAGAAAATAGCGATCCTATTGCCGAAAGGAAGTACGTGATATGCCTCTCTGGGTCAATATCGTGAATATAGCGCTCTACGTGATCGCCGGGCTGTTCGTGGTCTTCGGATTCTACAACGGCTGGAAGCGCGGTGCGACGCGGCAGATGTTCCGCATCTTCTTCATCGCCGGCGCCGCCGTTCTCGCGGCGTTCGCCACAAAAGGGCTTTTCAACGTCATTTATAATTTCTGCGCCGACAAGACGCTCTGGGAGATCCTTGAAGAAACCAAGATCGCGACGGTCTTCAAGCTGGACGGCGATTTTGAAGAGGTCATCAGGAGCCTCGACGTCATCGCGGCGGACTATCTCGTTCCGCTCCTGCTCTCCTTCGTCGTTCTCCCGATCCTTTACGTCCCGATCTTCTTCGTCTTCTGCGGGCTGATGCTCCTGCTCGGCCACGCGCTCCTGATCGTTTTCAACTACCCCGACCACAATTTCGACGATTTCAACCGTCTGGTCTCCGCCTTCCTCGGCGGGATCCTCGGCCTTGCGATCGCGCTTGTGACCTTCGTCCCGGCGGCGGGGCTGCTGAAATTTTCCGCCGACACCGTCGATACGCTCTATGAGACCGATCCGGACGGCGAGGCGACCGAGACCTATACCGATTTTTACATTGAAAATTTTGAGCCGCTCAACAACCATCCGCTGATCCAGTGGACGCAGAAGCTCGGCGGCAGCCTCCTCTTCGATTACTTCTCGCTCGTCGAGTATGAAGGCGAGCCGACCGATATGCAAAGCGAGGCGCAGGCGGTCGTCCGCGTCGGCATCCGCGCCTATTCGATGCACAAGAACACCGACTGGGCGGACCTTACGCAGTCCGACAAGAATACGCTGGAGGCGATGATCGCCGATCTGACCGATCATCCCTATATCCGCGGGCTTTCGGCTTCCGTCCTGCAGGCGACCGGGGGCTTCCTCGCCGAAAAGGTCGAGGGGCTGGACGGGATCGAAGAGCCGGTCAGAACCATTCTCTCCGAGATGGTGGGGACCTTCGCCGAGATCACCGAGGACAGCCTGAAAACCGATCTCGAAACGGTCAGGACCGTCTATTTCCTGCTCTCCGACACCGGCGTTCTGCGCACGATGAACAAGGGCGGTGATATGACGGCGGCGCTCGCCAGAACCAACAAGGACGGCAAAACCGTCCTCGCCCTCGTGATCGGGGAGCTGGATAAGAACGCGCACACCCGCGCGATCACCTCTGCGCTGACCGACGTCTCCTTCGCCATTCTGCTCGGCAATACCGATATGGGTGAGGAGACGATGGAAAAGATCCGGCAGGTCAAGGACGACGTGACCTCCGCGCTGAACGGCGCGCTCGCGCTGAACGAGGAGGATTACGAAAGCCATGAGGACTACGTCGCGGCGATCGCCGATCGCGTGGACGGCGCGCTGACCGAAAACGGCGTCGAGCTGGACGATGCGATCCTCGGCGGCGTCGCCGGGTATATCGCCGATCCCGAACACTTCACCGACGAAAACGGCAACCGCCTGACCTACCTTTCGGGCACCGACCTTTCGGAATTTGCGATCTCGTATTTCGCAAGCGTTGCCGAAAACGCATAAAACATGGATCATTGTCCGGAAAGCCGGACAAAATAAAAAAAGAACGTTTCGCTCGCAAAGATCGCGCAAGGTGGGGAGAAGCGTTCCCCTCGCGCAGACCGAACGAAACCGCAAAGACCGGCTCGCAGAAAAAGCCGGTCTTTTTTCGGAACCAAAGCCGATGGAAAGGAAAAACGATGAACAAAGATACGATCCGCGTCGCTTTTTTTGACGCGAAGCCCTACGACCTGACCTCGTTTGCTCCGCTGGAGCAGACCACCCCGCTCCGCTTCAAGTTTTTCGACACGCGCCTGACGCCCGACACCGCCGGGCTTGCCGCAGGCTGCGACGCGGTCTGCGTATTCGTCAACGATACGGTGAACGCGGAGGTGATCGACGCGCTCTGCCGCATGGGTATCCGCCTGATCGTGCTGCGCTGCGCCGGATACAACAACGTCGATCTGCAGGCGGCGTACGGCAGGATCCACGTCGCGCACGTTCCCGCCTACTCGCCGAACGCCGTTGCCGAACACGCGATGGCGATGCTCCTGACCTCGGTGCGGCGTATCCATAAGGCGTATAACCGCACGCGCGAGTTCAATTTCGCCCTGAAGGACCTCGTCGGCTTCAATCTGCACGGCAAGACGGTCGGCGTGATCGGGACTGGGCGCATCGGGCGCGCCTTCATCGACATCTGCCGCGGCTTCGGCATGAAGATCCTCGCCTACGATAAATTCCCGGCGGAGATCCCGGACGTCGAATACGTCGATACCGACCGGCTGTTCGCCGAGAGCGACGTCATCTCGCTCCACTGCCCTCTGACCGAGGAAAGCCGCCATATGATCGGAAAAGACGCCATTGAAAAAATGAAGAAGGGCGTTGTGATCGTCAACACCTCGCGCGGCGGTCTGATCGACGCCGAGGCTCTGCTCGCCGGGATCAAATCGCGCAAGGTCGGCGCCGCCTGCCTCGACGTTTACGAGGAGGAGTCGGATATCTTCTTCGAGGACAACTCCGGGCATATTCTGGACGACGACGTTCTCGCCCGGCTGATCTCGATGCCGAACGTCATTCTCACCTCGCATCAGGGCTTTTTGACCTCCGACGCGCTCGCCGCCATCGCGGAAGCGACCGCCGGGAACATTCTCGCCTATTTCGGGGATCGGCCGATCCCGAACGAGCTTTGCTACCGCTGCGGAAATCTTGAGAACTGCAAGAAGAAAAAGAACGAAAAGTGCTTCTGACGCAAAGAAATATTTACAAAACCGACGGAGACGAACAATCGCCTCCGTCTTTGCGCCTTTCCCGAAAGTCCTTCCAAAGGCAAATATCACTCGCCGCAAGGCGAATATCACTGCGAAGCAATATCACTCGCCCGAAGGGCGAATATCACTGCGAAGCAATATCACTCGCCCGAAGGGCGAATTTCACCGCGAAGCGATACCGCTCGTCCGAAGGGCGCGCATCGCCTCAAAGAAAAAGGATCCGGGATCCCGGATCCTTTTTCTTTTCCTTTTTCCGGAAGGGGCAGCGTGCTATGTAGATCAGTCTGCAAGCACGGTGATGCGGTTGCTCGTGATCTCGGTGACGAGGTCGACGATCCACGCGATCAGGTTACCGACGCCGGTGACGAGACAGACGATACCGACGACGAGCGTCACGATATTCTTCGTCTCGAAGAAACGGACGATGCGGTAAACACCTCCGATGACTCCGCCGAGGAGGATCTGAAGGATGATCTTGCAGATCTTGGGGAGCGATTCGTAGGACGCGGTAAGGGAATTGTTGTTTGCCATAACGGGTTCTCCTTTCCTTAAATATAATAAATGATATTACGATCCGGAAGATTTATGCCGAGCCGTCAGCGGATCATTTCGCTTTTCGGTCCGGTCTCGGTATGCGAGGCGATGAGCCGCTCGATATCGTTCAGGTCGCACTCGGTCATATCCCCGATGATGGTGTTTTTCAAAGCCGCCATGGCGTCTCCGTATTTTGCGGCGGACTCGATATCGCCGTATCGGAGAAGGCCGTAAAGCGCGCCGGCGACGTAGGCGTCGCCCGATCCGATGCGGTCCACCACGTCGATATGGCGGTAGGGCTCCTCGGAGAAATGCCTCTGCTCCTTGCAGTCATAGACGAGCGAGGAGAAATTATGCAGCTTCGGAGAGAGGACCTCCCGGCGCGTCGAGGCGATGACCGAAAGATTCGGATACCGCTCGGCAAACTGCCGATGGATCTCTTCCTCCGTCCCCTGCATCCCGAACATCCGCCGCGAGGTTTCCTCCGAGATGAAGAGGATATCGAGCATCGGAAGGATGCGCTCGATGGTGCGCCGCGCGGTCGTCTCGTCCCAGAGCGTGGCGCGGTAGTTGACGTCGAAGGAGATCTTCGCGCCGGCGGCGCGGAAGCGCTCGATCATGGCGACGGCGTTCTCGCAGACCGCCTTGTTCAGCGCGAGGGTGATGCCGCTCGTATGGAAGAGGTCGGTGCTTCCGTAGACGTCCTCCGGCAGTTCCTCCATGCGGAAGGTCGTGAAGGAGGATCCCGTGCGGTCGTAGGAGACGACGGGAAGGCGCGGATAGGCGCCGCTCTCGTAATAGTATACGCCGAGCCGCTTTTCGGGAGACTCGTCGTAGATGATATAATCGTCGCTCGTCCCGGAATAGCGGATCTTGTGCTTGACGAATTTGCCGATCTCGTTGTGGGGAAGCTTGGTGATCATCCCGGTCCGCAGACCGAGCATCGAAATGCCCGACACCACGTTGAGCTCGGACCCGCCCGCCTTCTTCTCAAAGGTCTCGCAATAGGAGATACGCTCACGCCCGGCAGGCGAAAGGCGGAGCATGACCTCTCCGAGCCCCAAGGCGCGGAAAGGACGGTTACCCGGTAAACAGAACATAAAAAGCCTCCGATCAGTCGATCTCCCGATTTTCCAGCGCCGCAAGCCCGGCGCGCAGCGCCTTGGCGGCGAGGAAACGCTCGTTTTCGTTTTCGCTTTCGAGCTTCGGGCGCAGGAGGCGGAAGATCTCTCCCTCGGCGCTCATGTCGCGGTGGAAATGCTCGGTGCCGTAGAGCGGCATCGTGCGGTCGATCATATCGAAATGATAAAGCCCGAAGGCGTCCGATTCAAAATTCTTCAACACGGAGAACGCCGGATCGACGTCTCCGATCAGTTCGATGCGCAGCGCCGTCTGCGCGCCGTACTTCTTTTCGCTGATCAGCGTGCTGATCTTCTGCATGATCTCGCTCGGCGAATAGCTGCCGGTAATATCGATCTGCTCGGTATGGAAGCGCAGACTTGCGAAGGGGACCTTTTTTACGTCGATCGAGAGGCTTCCGCCCTCGTATCTCGCCTGAATGAGATCGGCGCCGCCGAGACCGGGATCGTCAAACCCGGTGCATTCGAGCGATCCGGCGTAGGAATAGATCGCGCCGCCGACCTTCGTAAATTCTCCGGCCTCGTGCCGCGAGCCGAAGGCGTAATAGTCGGCGCCGAATTTTTTCAGATCGGCGGTCGAGACCGGGCAGATGGCGGAATCCACGTCGCCGTCCAGATCGGCGTAGCCGCAGACGAGATTGATCCGCGAGGGATCGTCCACCCGCCGATCGGCGAGCAGATCCTCGGGAAGGCTCTCCGAGGTGAAGCCCCAGCCGTAGACCGAGACGATCTTGTCCTCGAAATCCAGCCTTGT
>CADBPA010000035.1 GCA_902796505.1 uncultured Ruminococcus sp. | reverse complement strand
CTCCCTTGCTATGTGACATTCTTTTGCATTGTATATTATATCATTTTTATTTTAAAAAAGCAAGGGGAAAAAAGCAAAAAAACGCAAAATTTCAAAAAGTTGAAGGGGCAGACCGCTCTCCCCCCGAAAACGCCGGACAAATTGCCGCCGGCACGTCGGAAAAGTAAAGAAGAGCCGCCGGGATACGGCGGCTCGGAAAATGGTATTTTTCCAATACCATCACGGTAAAGGTAGGGCATTTCCGGTAGTTTTTCAGTTTTCGGGCTTGGTTTCTTTCTTCCGGAAGAGCGCGGCAACCTTCTCGCCGAGGCGGTCGAGGGCGGGGACGCGGATCTTGACAAGATACCGGAAGAAGAACGGCCAACCGGCGCCGGCAAAGGCGACGATCAGAAAATAGCGCACCGTGCGGGCGACGTACTCGTTGCCGAACAGCGCGGTCAGGGGAGAAGAAAGCCCGGCTTTGATCCCGAACACACCGGCGACGCCGACGACGAATTTGAGGATCTGGACGTACCAGCGCGCGGCGGTCTCAAAGTGGAGGAATCTGCGGTCGAGGGATCGGATGAGCAGAAGCGCCAGCGAGCAGCCGAGCAGCGTGCAGGCGTTTTTCAGTCCGGAGGCGAGGTTGACCTCGTCGTGGATACCGTCGGGTTGCAGGAGAACGAAAACGAGATAGGCGACCGATCCGAGAAGAAAGGCAAGGTCGATCCACGGCATTGCGCGATCCATCCGTTCGTCGTCCCGGAAGAAGGGTTCGAGAATCAGCACGAGCAGGATCGCCGCGCCGACCGAGGCGAGCACGTCCCACGGCGTATGGACTCCGAGATACATCCGCGAGAATGCGATCAGAGCGGCAAGTGCGATCACGGCGATACGCACGCCGATCCTTCTGCGGATCATAAAGAGGTTTCCGGCGATCCCGACGGCGTTCTGCGTATGCCCGGAGGGGAAGGAATAACCGGCCGCCTGAGCGCGCGCCGATTCGACGATCGTGAAATCCGGATCCAGCACCCACGGGCGCGGAATACGGAAGAGGAGCTTCAGCGTCTGGTTGACGAGCGTGCCGGCAAAGCCGGTGAGAAGGATATAAAGCCCTTCCCTCTTGTTCACGCACCAGAAAAAGAGAATGGCGATCGCCATAAAGACCGTCTCTTCTCCGAGATGGGTGATCAGCGAGAAGAAGGCGTCGAATACCGGGTTACGGATCTGTTCGAGCAGACGAAGCAGTCCCATGGTTTTTCTCCTTTCGATAAAGAATGCCGCATCGGGAAAAGGATGCGGCACGGAAAATCAAATCAGGCGAGGATCTTTCTGACGGCGGCGACGATGCGCGCGTCTTTGGCGTTAGCAAAGAAGTAGTCGGCAAAATGCTCGCCGGCGAAAGCGCCTTTGACGAGCGCGGGATCGAGGTTTTCGAGGATATAGACCATATCGGTGTGGGTGACTTTTTTCACTTCATCGAGGATCTTCTTGTTGCGCTGTTCGGGGACTGCGCGCTCCTTCGGATAACCGCCGCCCCACTCTTCGACGAAGAGTTTCTCAAAGACGTAGCGCAGGTTCAGCTCGCAACCCCAGCCCCAGCCCTTGGCGAAGGGCATCGCGATCGCGTTGCCGTTATTGACCTGAGTGAACTGATAGGCGTCGGTCGGATCGACGATATGACCGCAGAGGACGCCGGGGAAGGAATTGCAGGCGAGCATCGCGCCCTCGCCGGTGCCGCATCCGGTGATCACAAGATCGCAGGCGCCGGAGTTCAGAAGCGTTGCCGCGAGAATGCCGATCTGCACGTAGGTGAGAGAGGCGGGATCCTCGGCGGAATACATTCCGTAATTATAAACTTCGTGGCCGAGCGGTTCGACGACGCTTTTCAGCGTATCAAAAATCAGCGCGTTTTTTGCCGCCTGGCTGTTTTCGTTGATCAGAGCGATTTTCATATTTTTTCTCCTTATTTCGTCGGATTTTCAAACAATTGTTTGCAAAATTTACGGAGTGAGACGGTTCGGGCCGCGGAAGAGGAACTGAACTTCCTTGATCGAAAGACCGAGGAAGAGCATCGTCAGACGGTCGATACCGAGTCCGAAGCCGCCGTGCGGCGGGCAGCCGTAGCGGAAAAATTCGAGATAGAAGGCGACGTCCTTGCCGAGGCCTTTTTCGTCCGCCTGCGCTTTGAGGACTTCGTAGCGGTGCTCGCGCTGCGCGCCGGTCGTGATCTCGACGCCGCGCCAGATGAGGTCGTATCCCTGCGGAACGCCGCGCTCGTCTCTCATATGATAGAAGGCGCGCTCTTTCGCGTCATAGTCGGTGACAAAGAGGAATTCGTGATCGAACATATCCTTCGCGAGCTGCTTGGTCATACGCTCGGCGTCGGTGGTCAGGTCGCCCTTCAGCTCGTCCGGCACGGTGTAGCCGTAGCGTTTTTCGAGCTCGTCATAGACGTCGCGCAGTTTCATGCGCGGGAAGGGGAGCTTCGGCACTTCGAGGTCCATGCCGTAGAGCTCCTTGATCGCCTCGCCGTGCTTTTCCTTGACTTTTCCGAGCGCATAGACGAGAAGCTCTTCTTCCATCTTCATGACGTCCTCGACGCCGTTGATATAGGAGAACTCAAGGTCGAAGCCGGTGAACTCGGTCGCGTGCTTATTGGTATAACTCTTCTCGGCGCGGAAGACCGGGCCGGTCTCGAAGATGCGCTCAAGGCCGGACGCCATCGCCATCTGTTTATAGAACTGCGGAGACTGCGCGAGATACGCCTTGCCGTCAAAGTACTTGACTTCAAAGACGTCCGAGCCGGATTCGGAGGCGGCGGCGATGAGCTTCGGGGTGTGGATCTCCAAAAAATTGCGCTCGAGAAGAAACTCGCGCAGGGCGGCGGTCAGCGTCGTCTGCAGCTCGATCATCAGGTGATTTTTCTCGCGGCGAAGATCGATCCAACGGTAGTCCATACGGCAGTCGATATCCGAATCGTCCTTGATCGGGAGCGCCTCGGCGTAAGAATCGACCCGCATATAGTCGGGAAGCATTTCGATGCCGCCGAGCTTGACGTAGTCGTTTGCAACGACCTCGCCCTCAAAGCAGACGACCGAATGCACCGTCAGCCGGTCGAGCATCTCGTTGAATTCGGGGTGCTTTTCCTTTTCGATGGTGATCTGAAGTTTGCCGCTGATATCGCGCACCACGATGAACGCCATCGTGCGCTTGTTGCGGAAGTTTTCAACAAAGCCCTGTACGCGATGGACGCCGGGGGCGATGTCTTTGATGTAGGTTCTTTCCATAATCTATACCTTTCGTGAATAGGATAAACGAATTTCGGGAGCGGCGCGGCGCGCCGTCCGGGAGGGTGCGTCGGAGATCGTCCGCCGCGCAAAAGGATTTCAGCGTTCCGGGGAAGCCGTGTAAAATGATTTCAGCGTTCCGGAATTATTTCAGCGTTTTGAAAAAGCGGTCGGCTCTTCGGCACCAGCCCTGCACCGCCGGCTGAATAAAATCGGGATTGCCGCATTCGGTGATCTCGTTGCCGAGCGCGCAGCCGTGCGGACCGTAGGGGTAAAGCTCAAGGGCGCAGGGGACTTTCGCGTCGACCAGCGCGTTTGCGAGTCTGAGCGTTCCGTCCACCGGGACGAGCGTATCCTCTGCGGTATGCCAGAGGAACATCGGGGCGGACTCGGGGGTGACGCGCGCGTCGAGCGAGAATTTTGCGACCTCCTCCGGGGTAAATTCGCCGCTCGGACGGTGGAGCAGATGGAGAAAGCTTGCCTGATGCGTTTTGGCTTTCAGGGTGACGACCGGGTAGCCGAGCGCCACGCCGTCCGGGCGGTTTGCGCCCTTTTCGATGCCGAGCAGATCGGTCACGTCGTCATACGCGCACGCCAGCGAGCCGCAGAGATGGCCGCCCGCCGAAAAGCCGGTCGCATAAACGCGGTGCGGATCGATCGAATACTCCGCTGAGTGTTCGCGGATCCAGAGGATCGCGCGGCTGGCGTCCAGAAGCTGTTTCGGATAGACGTCCCCGTCGCGCCCGACGCGATAGTTCAGCACAAAGGCGCAGTAACCGAGCGAGAGAAATTCCACCGCGATCGGCTCGCCCTCGCGGTCGGTACAGACGCAGCAGTAGCCGCCGCCGGGAATGACAAGAATGGCGGGCATCCGCTCGCGTTTGAGATCCGGCAGATAAACGTCGAGATAGACGCGCTCGTCCGTCGGATCGAGATAGATGCGTTCCTGTTTCATGATTTTACCTTTTTATGATAAGAATTGTTTACAAATTCGCTCAGATGGTGAAGCCGAAGACCGTCTTGGAGATGAAGAAGTAGACGAGAAGGCTGAGTGCGTCCACGATCGTTGTAATGAAGGGAGACGCCATGACCGCCGGGTCAAAGCCGATCTTGCGCGCGAGAAGCGGAAGGGTACAGCCGATGAGCTTTGCGACGACGATGGTCAGCGCCAGCGACAGCGCGACGGCGAGCGCGACGATAACGGTCACGTCGGAATTGCCCATCATCAGCCGATCGACCAGCATGACCTTGCCGAAGGCGACCACGCCGAGCGAGACGCCGCAGAAGATCCCGACGCGCACTTCCTTCCAAATGACGCGCAGGATGTCCGAAAATTCGATGTCGCCGAGCGAAAGACCGCGGATGACGGTGACCGACGCCTGACTGCCGGAGTTTCCGCCGGTGTCCATCAGCATCGGGACGAACAGGACGAGGAAGGCGGGCAGCGCCGACTCGAATTTATTCAGGATGATGCTCGAAAAGGTCGCCGAGATCATCAGAAGAAGCAGCCACGGGATACGCGCTTTCCAGATGTCGAACGCCGAGGTTTTGAGATAGCTTGTCTCGGTCGGCGTGATCGCCGCCATCTTGGCGAAGTCCTCTTCGGTCTCTTCGTTCAGGACGTCGATCGCGTCGTCGACCGTGACGATACCGACCAGCCGCTGTTCCCGATCCACGACCGGGAGCGCGATGAAGCCGTATTTTTTGAAGATCTTCGCGACGTCCTCCTTATCGTCGGTCGTCGTTGCGAAGATGACCGAGTCCTCCATGATGGAATCGAGCGTAGCGTCCAGCGGAGAGATCAGCAGTTTTTTCGCGGTGACGAGACCGATCAGATGCCGGTCGGCGTCGGTGACGTAGCAGGTGTAGATCGTCTCTTTGTCGATGGCGACCGAGCGGATATGCCGCAGGGCGCGCTCCACCGTCATGCCCGGTGTGAAGCGGACGTACTCGGTGGTCATGATCGTTCCGGCGGAGTCCTTCGGGTAGGAGAGGAGGCGGTTGATCGTCGCACGGTCCTCGCGCGAGGAGTTGCGCAGGATCCTCTTCACGACGTTGGCGGGCATCTCTTCGATGATATCGACCGTATCGTCGAGATACAGTTCGTCAAGCATATCCGAAAGCTCGCGGTCGGTGAAGGAATTGATGATATGCGCCTGAAGTTCGCTCGACATTTCGACGAAGGTCTCGGCGGCCTGTTCCTTGCGTAAGAGGCGGAAAAAGGCGGTATAGTAGGCGCGGGGGATCTCTTCAAAATACTCCGCGATATCGATCGGAGGAACGTCCTCCAGCGCGGCGCGGAAATCGGCGTACCGCCGCTCCCGGATCATCGCCAGCAGTTCCTCCGCCTCCGGGATATTCTTTTCGGGGGAGAGAGGCTCGTCCTCCTCCGGCGCATCGGGCGCATCCGCCGCAGGCGGCACGTCCTCCACGGTCGGGGCTTCTCCGCCCTCGCCTTCGAGAAACAGCGAGATCTGCTCGGGGAGTTCCTCTTCCGAAAACTCGATCTTGGGAGGATCCGGCTCGGGCGACAGCCCCTCGGTCTCCGAAAAATCGTCCGGTTTTTCGATGCTCGAAAGCGGAACGGTCGCGGCGTCCTGCGGCTGCGGCTCGCTCTCTTCTTTCCGGTTTTCTTCTTCTACCCACGCGGTCAGCTCGCGCAGGTCTTCATTCTTTTCGGGGTTCTGATTTTCCATATTTTGCTCCTTTCACGTTGGTTCGCGGAGCAAACAGACTCACGACAGGCAGGAAAAAGCCCGGAGAGCCTTTTGGCACCGCGGCGCGGTATTCGCTTTTGATCGTGGCTGCGTGCTACTTCGTCCGCCGCTGTCCATGGGCTCACCTCTTTCTTTTGACAGGATAGCGATCCATTCGGATCGCAGAGATTTTTTGCGGGGAAACTTACCCTCGCGGCGATCGATCGCCGCCGATCAGTTCCGAAAGCTCGCTCTCCCCGAAGAGCGCCACGCCGTCCTCGCGCAGTGCCTCGGCGGTCACGCCGTCGCCGGGGATCAGCCTCCCCGAAAAACTGCCGTCGTAGATCTTTCCCACGCCGCAGGAGGGGCTTCGCTCTTTCAGAAGAGCGATTTTTGCGCCGAGCGCCTGCGCGATCTTTCGGGTAGACGCGGCACCCCGTGCGTAGTTTTCGGTCACGTCGCCGCCCTCTCGGTTCATCACACGCCCTCCGATCCGTTCGGACGGCACGCGCGGCGTCGGCAGCCCCCCGTAGATCTCCGGGCAGACCGGGATCAGCTCGTACCGCTCGGAGAGCGCGGCAAGATCGGACGGTGTGATCGCGGTGACCGCTCTGCCGTCATACCGGCAGGGAACGCCGAGCAGGCAGGCGCTGATCAGGAGTTTTTCTTTGGTTTTTCCGCTCATTTTCAGAGTTTTCCCGAAAGCCTTCCGGCTTACTCAATACCGAGGCGGACCTTGCCGTCCGAAACCTCGAACCAGCGGTCCGTGCCGTTGACGACGACGTGGCGCAGAACGCCTTCGGGAAGATCGGCGCCATCGAGCGAGATGGTCAGGACGCCGTCAAAATAATGATAGGTATAGATGGGGTAAAGCCCCTGCCGCTCGTAGAGGTCAACGACCTCGCCGTCCTTCACTTCCAGAAGAACGCGGGAGGCGAGGCAGGGTTCGAGCGCGGTCAGATCGCGGCAGGGCGAGTAGTCGCCCATCATCGTTTCATAGGGATGCGTGGGATTCATCAGCATCGTGCGGTCGCAGTAGGTCATCAGCGCGGCGTCAAAGAGGCTGACGGCGTTGTCCTTTTCGGCAAAGGGCGAGGAATAGACCGTCTCCACGCCGTTTTTGGTCACCGCGAAGAAGAGCCTTGCGGTATAACGCGTATCGTAATCGGCGGAGCCGAGACCGTAGAGGGTGATGGAATAGAGATTATAGCTGACGCCGCCGAGCCAGAAATTGTCCTCGGCTTCGGTGAGCGCATAGTCGCCGCCCGCCTCGTAGGTCGGTGCGCCGGCGCGTTCGTCATATCGCTCCGCCGTCAGAAAGACGCGGGCGCGGTCGGCGCCGGTGCGCAGCGCGGTCTCCTGCTCGGAGTTCACAAGGAAACGGAAGGTCATGCTCAGGTAACCGTCGTTTTCGACGAGCGCGCCGGGCATTGCGGTGATCATGCCGGTGATCTCTTCGTCCTGTTCCGCATTCTTGCGCGCGGCGTTCGGCAGAACGCGCAGGAGCATCGTCATCGCCAGAAGGATCGGGACAAGGAGCAGCAGTGCCGCCCGTTTGTAACTTCTTTTCATCATTCGTTTCCTTTCGTTTGAAAAATTCACGCCCGTTCGGGGCAGAGCAAAGACCGGACCCCCGAGAGATCGCCTGCCCCCAGAAGGAGGATCGGGCCTTCGGTATCGGCAAGGGCGGCCGGGAGAAATTCCGGAAGAGAGAGGTCTTCGGGGATCGGAAGAAGGCTTCCGCACGCCGCGGCGAGCGATTCCGAGCTGACGCCGGGGATCGGGTCTTCCCGGACCGGATCGATTGGGAAAAGGAAGCCGGAGGTCGCCTCCGAGAGCGCCGCGGCAAACTCGGCGAAGAGCGCCTGCGTTCTCGTGTAGGTATGCGGCCGGAACAGGACGGTGATCTTCTCGCCGTGCATCTGCTTTGCCGCCCGGATCACCGAGGCGATCTCGGTGGGGTGATGCGCGTAATCGTAATAGACCGTTCTGCCGAGAAAGCTTCCGATCCGCTCCATGCGCCGCGGAATGCCCGAAAAGCAGGAGAGCGCGGCGGCGGCAAGCGACGGGGAGATCCCCGATTCGACCGCGACGGCGGCGGCAGCGGCGGCGTTGCTCATCTGAAAACGGCCGGGGACGTTCAGCGAGATCTGCGCGATGGGGCGACCCGTGTGCGATAAAACGAAGCGGTAATAGCCGTGATCTTCGCTCGGATGCAGGATGCGGTAATCGGCGCGTGCGCTCTCGCCGAAAAGGACGACCTTCCTTGCCGTCAGAGACGGAAGGATCTCTTTTAGGTTTTCGTCATCCGCCGAGAGGACGGCGAGGTCGGCGCGCGAGAGATATCTATGGAAGGATTCTTTCAGCGCGGCAAGCGAGGGGAAATAATCGGTGTGATCGAGTTCGAGATCGAGCGCGACGGCGACGGTGGGCGAAAAGCGCAGGAAGGAGTCCTTGTATTCGCACGCCTCGAAGATCAGCGTTTCTCTGCCGCCGGGGCGGTAGGAATCCTGCGAGCCGACCGAGAGCGGCGCGCCGGAAAAGACGGTCGGATACCGGTAAGCGAAGGAAAAGATCCGCTCGACCATCGCGGTGACGGTGCTTTTGCCGTGGCTTCCGGCAATACCGATACGGTGGTGAAACAGCGGCATCAGGGCTCCGAGATATTCGGCGCGAGAGACCGCCGGGACGCCGCGCGCACGCGCGGCGAGATATTCCGGGCAATCCTCCGGAATCGCCAGAGAATACACCAGAAGGTCGCAGCCTTCGGGGAGATTTTCGGCTCTGTGCCCGAAAATCGCGCGGATCCCTTCCCGGCGCAAAGCGGAAAGCCCCTGCCGCGAGCGGTCCGAGCCGGACACCGCGAAGCCGAGCGAGTGCGAAAAGCGCGCCAGCGCGCTCATCGAGACGCCGCCGATGCCGAGAAAAAAGACGTTTTTCGATTTCTGTTTTTGCGCGTCCTTCGAGTTGAAAAAATCCGTTTCTTGTAAAAATCCTGATCGGGAATGTTCAAGATTCTGCAAGCTGTGCCGCTCCGTTCGGTTCTTTTTACAGTTTGTTCACGATTTGTTCGGAAAAAGTTTTCAAATCGTTTGAATATTCTTCATATTCTTCCTGTATAATATATGCAGGGTCCCCTGTAAAAGACACTCAAGGAAAAGAAAGAAAGGATCATTATTATGCAAATCACCGACATCAAGATCAGAAAATTCTTTGACGAAGGACCGATGAAAGCCGTCGTCTCGGTCACCTTCGACGACGCCCTCGCCGTGCACGACATTAAAGTGATCTACGCAAGAGAGCGGTATTTTATCGTCATGCCCTCGCGGAAAAGCCCGGACGGCAGTTTCCGCGATATCGTGCATCCGATCAACGCCGATTTCCGCCGGGAGATGGAGCGCGCCGTGATCGACGCCTATCAGGTCCAGCTGGTCGCCGCCGAGCATGACGCGATGGAAGAGCCGCTGGCATTCTGATCGTTTGCGGCATACTTCCCTACCATATATTATATAATAAAAACCCCGTTATGTCAAGAGATTTTCCGAACATAACGGGGAGGTTTTTTCTTTTTTGCTCCCTACGGTGCGCCGCACGGTGCCGTCCCGGCAAAAATCGGGCGCGACGGACGGGAGAGGGGTTGGAGAGGGGCGGAAAATTATTCTTCGGAAACGCCCTCGGCGGCTTTGCCGGATCTTCTGCGAATCGGCTTCTGCGCTTTGGCGATCTTCTGAACGTCCTCCATCACAGCCTTCTGCGCTTCGGCGGTCTCCGCCTGGCGCTCGTTGGCGTTCTTCTGATCTCTCTGGATCTGCTTCTGAGTTGCAAGGGCTTCCTTCTGCGCGGCGGCGACTTCACCCTGGCGGGCGATGACGTCACGCTGCATCTCGATCGCTTTTTCGTTGCCCTCGACGAGCTGCTGCTGATCGTTGATGAGATCCTGCTGAGAGAGCATGATCGCCTTCATCGCGTCGTCCACGGCGACCTGCGTATCGATGATCGCCTGCTGAGCCTCGGCGACGAGGATCTGCTGCTCGGTGAGCGCCTTCTGCTGCTCCATCACGGCGTTCTGGTTCTCGACCGAAACGACCTGCTCCTGCGCGATGGTGACCTGGTCGTCGCGGATGACGCGCTGGCTGACCTGGATACCCTGCTGCTCGCGGAAGGTGCGGCGCTGCATCTCGTTGGTCTGCTTCTGAAGCTCCACGGCGTCTTTGCACTTGCCGGCGAGTTCCAGATAGGACGAGGAAAGCTGCTCGATCGACGCAGTGATGTTTTTCAGATTGTCAAGAAGCGCCGTAAGCTTGCCGAGGACTTCCTCCTCGTCGGCGATGAGCTGCTGGCCGGCTTCGGCAACGCGCGGGCTGTAAGCCGCGGTTTTCTCGGCAACGGGTGCCGCGGGAGCCGCATTCAAGGGCTGACCGTCCGCATAGACCGGAGCCGCGACGGCGACTTCGGGAAATTCGAGATTTTCAAAATATGTAGCGATGCGCTTCTCCATGCTCTGCTGGACCTTGTTCAGCACGGCGTTTGCGACCTGCTCGACCGTCTCGGAAATATCGATGTTGACCGGGGCGATCAGAACGCGGGGCTTATGACGGATGACTCTGACGTTCTCGTATTCTTCGTCTTTTTCTTCGACGGGATTCTCTTCGGGTTTCATCTCTTCGGTCTCCTCTTCTTTCTCGATTTCGGCTTCGGGGGCTTCTTCGGCGATCTCTTCGGGCTGCGCTTCCTCGACCGGCGCCGGCTCTTCGACCGGGGCTTCTTCCTCTACGGGAGCAGGCTCTTCTTCCGGCTCTTCGGCCTCCTCCGGCCAACGCACGTCGGCAAGAAGGGCGAGGTGCTTTTTCCGCTCCGCGTCGATCGCAGACGAGAACGCGCCGTCCTCTTTGGCGAATTTGTTCGTTTTCTTCGGCATTGCCCCGGCGCGCGCCGCCTCGTCTTCGTGCAGATCGGCGAGCTGACCGTCGATCTCCTCCTGAAGCGCCTTCCATGCGTCAACGGCTTCGGTGAAGCGGGCGTAACTGCTTTCCGCCTTTTCCCGGTTCTTGGGAGTCTCTTTCTTCACAAGGGTCGCAATGGCTTTTTCTTTCTCCTGATCCGAGGCGCGAAGCTCCTTCGCCGCCGTAAGATCTCTGGACATCATTTCTCCGCTGAGTTTTTTGCGCGCGACTTTGATCTTGTCGTTCAGCGCAGCAAATTCAACCTTATCCATGATAACCTCCCTGCCGCTTTCGCGGGCAATGATTTTAATTACCTTTATTATACAAGATATTTTACATTCTGTCAAGAGTTTCGCGAAAAAAAGTTATCTTTTTTCGCCGTTTTTTTGCCGGTTTTCCGCCG
>CADBPA010000034.1 GCA_902796505.1 uncultured Ruminococcus sp. | reverse complement strand
GGTGAAATATTGATTTTGGGAAAATAATTACGGGCAAAGTGTTAGCTAAAATGGAAGGGTTAGCCAGGAAAGAAGCCTGATTTGTTTACCAAATCAGGCTTCTTTCGATTATATTCGCCTTCGCCGGGAAACGGCTCGGCGAGTGATATTGCTTCGCAGTGGTATTCGCCTTGCGGCGAGTGATGCTGCTTCGCAGTGATATTCGCCTTCGGCGAGTGATATTGCTTCGCAGTGATATTCGCCTGCGGCGAGTGATATTACGGGACTATGGCGAGAAAGGATCAGAATTCCACGAGCGCCACGGCGTTCGGTTCCAGCTCCCGGAGGGAAGGCGCCCAACCGAGCAGGCGGTCGGCGTCCATCACGTAGTAGCGCGCGTCGTCGGTCAGGTTCACGCCCTTGATCTCAACGGGCAGCCGTTCGCCGGTCAGGTTGGCGATCATCAGGGCCTTCTTCTTTCCGTCGGTCGCGGCGACGGCGTAGAGACCTTCGGTGTCGCAGGACAGGGAGACCTGCGTTCCGAGGCGGTAGAGACGGTTGAAGGCGGCCAGCGCGTAGTAGGCGTAGGTCGGCTTGTCGGTCATGCTGTTGTACAAGGGCGCGTAGAGGCCGGTGCTGCGCATATCATAGATGCACATCAGGGCGACGGCGGGCTTGTTCTGCATCCCCAGCATCATTGCGGCGACCTCGGCACCGTGGGCTGCCGTTCCGCGCGTGTTCGCGTGGGGGTTCCACTCGTTGAGGTGCGTCGGAAGTCCGGCGTAGCCGAATTCGGCGAGTTTCTTTTCGACGTAATCCGCCCAGACCAGCGTATCCTGCGGGGTCGCGTAGCTGTGCCATGAGAAGAAATCGATCGGGGAGTTGTGCGCCTTGACGTAGGGGAAGAAGCCGTTGAAGAAGGCGTCCTGATAGTCATACATCCGATGGTATTTCGGATCCTGCCGGTTCCAGTCGGTCGTCAGGTTGTAGAATCCGCAGGAGGCGTAACCGCCGATCTGCGCCTCCGGGAACTTCGCTTTCAGACGTTTTGCCGTCACGTCATAGAGACGGTAGTAGTCCTCCGGCGTGCCGGTCCACATCTGGTTGTAATCCTTGTCACGGTTGATGGTGTAGCACTCCGGCTCGTTCCAGATCTCCCAGTAGGTGATTTTGAAATGATAGCCGTTCGCCCAGCCGCGCAGGTAGTGCGCCATGATATGCTCGCAGATACAAGCCCACTTGTCGTAGTCCTTCGGCGGGTCGATGGTGTAGGTCTTCACGGCGGCGCCGTTCTCAATGGTCACGCCGAGGCGGAAGTAAGGCTCGATGCCGTATTGCACCAGATCCTCCAGAAGCCGGTCGGTGAAAGCGAAATCGTAGGAGGCGGGATCCTCCGGGTCGGCGTCGAAATTGCGGAAGATGTTCGGAATATCGACATACTTGTTGCCGCCGAACGCGCCGCCGACGTCGTGCAGACGGGAGTAGGGAACGCCGGCCTCGGCGAGAACGTGAAAATCGCTGTATCCGGTGGGACAGATGTTGGGTTGTCCGCCCGCGTGCAGGGGCTTGATCGGGCTGAGGGAACGGCTGAAATCAACGGTGATCTGTGCCATTTGAAAAATCCTCCAAAGATAGGTTGAAACGTGACGGACGTATCGTCCGGACAGCCTTATTATAGCAGAGCGGAATGCGAAAGTCAAGCGCGCGGGAACGAAACTTTTTCGTATTTTCGCCCCGCGCGAATGCGCGGGGGCGGCGTTACGCTCTCGTATTCGCGGAGGTTTTTGGCGAGTGATATTGCGTTGCAGTTATATTCGCCTTGCGGCGAGTGATATTGCGCTTCGCGCAGTGATATTCGCCTGCGGATTCGCCTTCGGCGAGTGATATTGCGCTTCGCGCAGTGATATTCGCTTGCGGCGGGGAAAAAAGTTTGCCGGAATGATTGACAAATCCGGCTTTTTCTTGTATAATCAAATTGTTTTCAGAGGCGGCCCGCCGCGGCGGCCGCCATTTTACCGACGAAAGAAGAAAAAACGATGTATTCCACCTATGAACAGCCGGAATTTGACGTTCACGATCCCGCCGAGATCCGGCGCGTGATCTACGAGGCGTACTGCAACGGCAAAGAGGCGGCGGCGAACGGCAGAGCGGCCGATTATATCCCGGAGCTTGCGAAGGCCGATCCCGGCGATTTCGGCATCTGCGTGATGGGCGCGGAGGGCGATCCGATCGTTTTCGGCGAGGTCGAAAAGCGGTTTTCGATCCAGAGTATCAGCAAGGTGATCAACCTTGCCGCCGCGCTGAAATTCCTCGGCTTCCGCGAGACCTTCTCGCACGTCGGCATGGAGCCGACCGGCGACGCTTTCAACTCGATTCTGAAGCTCGACACGGTGAGCGACCTGCCGTTCAACCCGATGATCAACGCCGGAGCGATCCAGATCGCCGGGATGCTCTCGAACGTGATGGACTTCGGCGAGCTTCTGGACTTTGCGCGCGCCTTCTGTATGGACGACGGCATCGCGCTGAACGAGGCGGTCTACCGCTCCGAATCCGAGACGGGCGACCGCAACCGCGCCATCGTCTATCTGCTCAAAAGCAAGGGCGTTCTGCAGGGCGATCCCGAAAAAACGCTCGATCTCTATTTCCGGATGTGCTCGCTGAACGTCAACGCGCGCTCGCTCGCGCAGATGGGGCTTCTGCTTGCCTGCGACGGTCAGAACCCCTTCACCGGCAGGCATATCGTCCATCCGGGCTATATCCGCACGATCAAGAGCCTGATGTTCACCTGCGGAATGTACGACGAGTCGGGCGAGTACGGCGTCCGGGTGGGCATCCCGTCGAAGAGCGGCGTCGGCGGCGGCATCGCCGGGACGGTGGGGCATCGCTTTGGGATCGGCGTTTACGGCCCTGCGCTCAACAAAAAGGGCAACAGCGCGGGCGGCATCGCGGCGCTGGAGCATCTGTCGCACCTTCTGAAGCTGAACGCCTTCTCCTGACGGAAAAACGCTTCCTCCGTCGAGTGATCGACCGCCGATCGGCAGGGTGCGCACGCGCCGCCGCAATACGCATTGTGCTATGATGAAAAACAAATTTCAGAAAGGAGCGAACGCCGTGAGATCTCTTCGTAAGAGTATTTTCGGACAATACCGGGGGCTTCGCCGGGAAAATTACGTGTTGTTTTTCGGCAACATCGTCACCAACATGGGCTCCATGGTCTGGCCGATGATGACGCTGATCCTCGACAAGAAGATGGGAATGAGCGCCGGGAACATCGCGCTGCTGCTGATGATCGGAAGCGTGATCTGCATGCCTGCCAATCTCCTCGGCGGAAAACTCGCCGACCGGGTGAATAAGAAAAAAATCATCCTGATCGGAGACCTTGTTTCGGTCAGCTGTTATCTGATCTGCGGGTTGATCCCGCTCTCTTATCTGACGATCGGACTGATCCTGCTGGCAAGCGTGTTTCAAAGCGTGGAAGGTCCGGCGTACGCCGCCATGATCGCCGACATCACCCCGACCAAAGACCGGGAGAAGGCCTATTCGCTGCTCTATCTCGGCGCCAATATCGGCCTGGTCGTTTCTCCGACGCTCAGCGGCATTCTCTTCAAAGACCATCTTTCGCTCGCCTTTATCATCAGCGGCATTGCGATCGGCTGCTCTACGCTGCTGATCCTGCTGCTTGTCCGGGATATCGAACCGGTGAAAGAAGAGAGCGAGGAGGCGGTCTATCAGCAGGCGAAGGAGAACGCGAGCGTTTTCCGGGTGCTTTGGGACAATAAGGCGATCCTGCTCTTCACGGCGATCGGCGCGCTCTACTACGCCGCCTATAATCAATTCAATTTCCTGATGCCGCTGGAGATGGGGCGCATTCACGGCGAGGACGGCGCACTGATTTTCGGAACGGTAACCAGCCTCAACTGCGTGATCGTGGTCCTGTTCACGCCCTTCATCACCGGTTGGTTCCGCCGTCTCCGGGAGACCGGAAAGCTCGTGGTCGGCCGCGTACTGTTGATCGTCGGCTACCTGCTCTTCATCCTTTTGCTCGGCTTCATCCCGGTCTATTACGCCGCGATCGTCCTTTTCACGTGGGGCGAGATCTTCAACACCCTTGCCGAAGGTCCTTACGAATCGAAGCGCGTTCCGTCCTCTCACCGCGGCAGGCTGACGAGCATTCTCGGCGTGGCGCAGCAGATCATGCTCTCGCTCTTCAACGTTGCCGTCGGAAAGGCGTACGACCTTTCGGGATCGGTCGCGGCGTGGGCGATCGTGCTGACGGCGGCAGGGCTGTCGACGCTCCTTGCGATCTTCCTCATCGGCTATGACCGCAAAAAATATCCGATGCTGTATCGCGCGGAAGAAAAAACGAAACCGCCGCAGGGCGAAGAACCAAAGACCGCGCAAAATAACATATGATTTTCTCTCCCGGCGGTGGAATTTTGCGTAAAACTCCCCAAAATGCGCAAACTCTACCGCCGGTATGTTGCGTTTTCCCCGAAAAATCGATAGAATGGAAGCGAAAGGAGGTCGGATCATGGATCAGATCAAGATCGGAAAATTCATCGCGCAAAAACGAAAAGAGCAGGGACTGACGCAGGCGAAGCTCGCCGAGGCGCTTGGGATCACCGACCGCGCCGTTTCCAAATGGGAGACCGGCCGTTCGCTCCCGGACGCCTCGCTGATGCTGGACCTCTGCGCGCTGCTCGGCGTCACCGTCAACGATTTATTATGTGGGGAGGTCGTTTCTATGGAAAACAAGGAGAACTACAACGAAAAAACCGAAAAAAATCTGCTCGAGCTGGTCAGAGCAAAGGAAGACTCCGACCGCCGACTGCTGACGATGGAGATCGTCATCGGCCTGATCGGATCGCTCTTTCTGCTCACGATGGTCGCCGTCGCGTCCTACGTCGATCTTGTGCCGTGGCTCAGGATCACGCTGATCGTCTTCGGCTTCGCCGTCTTCGCGGTCGCCGCCGCGTTCGCCATCCGCATCGAGCAGAAGGCGGGCTACTACCGCTGCAAGGTCTGCGGCTGCACGCACGTGCCGTCCTATTCCGCTGTTCTGTGGGCGGCGCATTTCGGCAGAACGCGGTATATGAAATGTCCGCATTGTGGCAAATTCTCTTGGCAGAAGAAAGTCATCGAGGAAGAAAAGAAGGATTGATCTTCTCTTTTCCGACCGCTTTT
>CADBPA010000033.1 GCA_902796505.1 uncultured Ruminococcus sp. | reverse complement strand
TTTTCGCTCGATTTCGGAAGCCGCTTCTTCTATAACGAGGACGGCTTCGTCGCCGGGGACCGCGCCGAGGCGGCAAAGGTCGACGAGGTCGCTCTGCATTGGCCGCTCGGCAGTCTGACGGTCAAGCCCTCGGAGGACGGAGAGGTCCGCCTCTACGAGACCGGCGCGGAGGAGGACGGGGCGCTGAAGATGCGCTCGAAGATCGCGGACGGAAAACTGACGGTCTATCCGGCGGCGTCCGGGGAGCGGTGCAAGACGAGAAAAGACCTCGTGGTCGAGCTTCCGGCGGAGTCCTCGGCGCTGACGAAGTGCCGCGTTGACACGGCGTCGGCGGAGGTCTTCCTGCAGGGATTTTCGGCGCAGGAGCTGGAGATCGACTCGGCGTCCGGCGCGATCCGCGTCGATACGGTCAAGGTCGGGAAGCTGGAGATCGACAACGCCTCGGGCGGCATTACGCTCGCCTCGGTCGAGGCGGAGACGATCGGGATCGATTCGTCGTCGGGAACGATCACGCTGAGCGGTACGACCGCGAAGAAGCTGGACGTGGACAACGCCTCCGGCGGGATCGACGCCGAGGGTGCCTTTGCGGTCATCGATATCGATACCGCCTCGGGCCGGGTGAATATCGTCACGTCGGCCGCGCCCGACCGGATCTCCTTTGACGCGGCGTCGGGAGACTTCTCGCTGACCTCGCCGATGCCCGCCGCCTTCCGCGCGAAGCACGACGGCGCGTCGGGGAAAATGACGGTCGTCACCCCGGATGGCGAGAAATTCGTCGGAAAGCAGTACGGAAGCTCCGGCGCGGAATACGACTTCGATACCGCTTCGGGAAACATTACCTTGACTTTTACCGAATAAGCACGCCCCGAAGCGCTCTTCGGGAAACATTACTTTGACCTTTTCCGGATGATCTTACGGTTTTTCCATGCGCGGAAGCCCCGGTTTCCGCGCTTTTTTTGCGCGGCGGCGAAACTCCGGCGAGAAAATCTTGACATTTCGCGCGCGATATGATAAAATAAGAAAGAATATACGCGTGAGGGCTTCTCCGCCGGGAAAAGGCGGCGGCGTTCACGGCAAAAAGCGGAGACCGATATGAAGAAAAAATATCTCGAAGGCGGAAGGATCTGCTCGGCACACGGTGTGCGCGGCGCATTCAAAGCCGAAAGCTATTGCGACAGCGCGGAAGTCCTCAGCAAAATGAAGAGGATCTTTCTGCCCGACCGGGCGGGCGTGATGCGCGAATATGCGGTGACGGCGGGCGGCGTACACGGCAGATCTGCCCTGCTGGAGATCGAGGGGATCTCGTCCAGAGAAGAGGCGCAGGCGCTGAACGGCAGGACGCTCTATCTTGCGCGCGAGGACATTCCGCTCGCGCCGGGGCAGGTGCTGATCGCCGACCTGATCGGTATGCCGGTGATCGACGAGGAGTCCGGGCGCAGATACGGGATCTGCCGGGCGATCGAGGACGGCGTGAGCTATCCTCTGATCACGGTGGAGACGCCGGACGGCGACGTCATTCTGCCGGATATCCCGGAATTTATCCGCAGAAAAGATCCAGACGAGGGCATTTTCGTCCGGGTGATCCCCGGATTTTTCAAAGACGAGCCGGAAGGGACGGAGAGCGCGGGACGATGAGATTTCACGTGATGACGCTGTTTCCCGAACTGGTGGAGGGCGTGCTGTCGAGCAGCATCGTCGGGCGCGGGCAGAAGGCGGGCGCCTTCTCGCTGGACTGCCGCCACATCCGGGAATTTTCCAAAGACAAGCACAGAAACACCGACGACTCGCCCTTCGGCGGCGGCTTCGGGCTGGTGATGACCTGCCAGCCGATCTACGACTGCGCGCAGGCGATCTTCGCCGATATTCCCGAAGGAGCGAAAAAGCGGGTGATCTACCTCTCCCCGAAGGGGAGGATCTTCGACCACGAGAAGGCGAAGGAGCTTTCGGAGTACGACGATCTGATCTTCCTCTGCGGCCACTACGAAGGGGTGGATCAGCGGGTGCTCGACGAGATCGTGGACGAGGAGATCTCGATCGGAGACTACGTGGTGACCGGGGGAGAGATCCCGGCGTGCATCGTGATGGACGCGGTGGCAAGGCTTCTGCCGGGCGTTCTCGCCGATCCCGAATGCTACGAGGACGAATCGATCGCGACGGGTATCCTCGAATATCCCCAATACACCAAGCCCCGGCTCTGGAACGGCCGCGAAGTACCCGAGATCCTGCTTTCGGGCGATCACGGAAAGATCAAGCTCTGGCGCACCGCCGAGGCGGTGAAGATCACAAGAGAGCGCCGCCCCGACCTTCTCGCCCGGCATCCCGAATACGAAGAGATGCTGAAACCGAAGGTCAAAAAGAGCA
>CADBPA010000032.1 GCA_902796505.1 uncultured Ruminococcus sp. | reverse complement strand
TCCTTGTCGTCGGGATCGGCGAGAACGGTGTAGTTTCCGATCTCCCGCCCGGCGAATTTCACGTCGGACAGCGCGTAGGACGGAATATTTTCGGCATAAAAATCGCGCGGCAAGGTGATCTCCTCCATTCCTTTTTCGAGATGCAGCGCCGAGACGAAGGTCTCGAAGGCTTTGACGGTGGATTCGTCGTTTCCTCCGGCGATGACGATTCTTTCGCCGCTGACGAATATCCGCCAGCCGTCGTTGCCGAGGTCGTGCGCGTCCACCGAGCAGCCCTCTCTGACCGATCCTGCGCCGACGATGATCTCAAGGTCGTACTGCGCAAGGCTGTCCGCGTCGGCGCGGGCGGTCTGAAATCCGAGTTTTTTGAGCTGTGAGATCAGCCCGTTCACCGCGCTGACGCCGCCGATCTGAATGCCGGAGGCGGTCGCAAAGCGGTAGCGGAATTCGCCGTCCTCGCCGAGGTAGAGGAGGGTTTCGTCCCTCTCGTCGGGGGTGTCGGGCGTATCCGGTTGATCGGGCGTGTCCGGTTGATCGGGCGTGTCCGGAGTATCGGGCGTATCCGGCGTGTCGGGGAGATCTTTATCGCCCGGCGTCTGCGTGTTGTCCGGCTGCTTTGGGGGTTCCTCGGTCATGCACGCCGCAGCCGAAAACAGAAAGGCGGCGAGGCAGAGGAAGGCAAGAAAGAAAATCAGAAATCTTTTCATAAAATTTGCTCCGTTGTTTGATCCGACAATTGCCGAAGGAACCGCGCGGGGCGGTCCCTTCGAGGGGTTCGTTTTTATTTATGGACCGTCATCCCGGCAAAGACCGTACTGTTATAGTAACTGATCTCGTAATTTTTCGACGCCATTCCCTCAAGCGTCAGCGATTCGGTCGGGTGATAATGATTGATCTGCGCCGTGGCGGAAAGATCGCGGTTGAGGCTGAAGATGAGGAGCGTCCTCTGCGCATCCCAGCGGAAATTGCGGATGGTGACGTTGTGCGGCATATAGCATTCATAGCCGTAATCCCAGTCGTCCCAGCTCATCGAAAAGACCGAGAAGCCGCCGGAGCCGTATTCCGCCGTCGAGCCGACCTGCCGCGCATAGCCGGCAAGCGAGCTGTTGAGGATCACGACGTCGCCGTCCCAGGTCGCGCCGTAGTCCCCGCGCAGGCTGATGAACTCATTGCCGGCGTAACGGACGAGACCGTCGATATAGAGCAGGCCTGCGCCGATGCAGTTGAGATACTGACCGAGCGTCGAATTGAGGATGGTGGCGTTGTACATTCCCTGGTGCGCGTCAAAGCGCGAGAGGATCGAATTTTTCAGCGTCAGGTTCTTGCAGAAGTTGGAGGCGTGAACGCCCCAGTAGGTCGTGTCGTAGATCGCGTTGGTCTGCGTGCAGTGATCCCAGGTGACGTTGTTTGCGCGGGTGCCCTGCGTGTCGTAGGTACCCATTCTGTTTTTTTCCGGGTTGGTCTTCAGAGGATAGGTCTTATGTCCGCTGAACACGCAGTCGCGGATGAGGATATTGTTCGCGTCCACCGCGCCGATGAAGAAGCTGTACGGCGCGCCCTGATCGTACTCGCTGCGGATATAGTGCGTCACGCCCTCGACGGTCGTATTGGAGCGCGAGACCTGGATGCCGCGCGCGTAGTAATGATAGAGACATTCGTGGTTGTTCGCGTAGGTGAAGAAGATACCGCCGGAAACGGTGATCGGCGCGTCGTCGATGCGGCGCGCGGTGATCGAGGTGATCGTCGGATAATCCCAGAGCACGGCGGTGGACTCGTCGATACTGCCGTCGGCATGGACGAGCAGGACCTCCTGCGTATCGACGCCGTCGTTCTGGTTTTCGCCCCTGCGGACGTAGATCTTATGCCCGGTATAGCGGATATAAACGAGCATATCCCGATCGAAGGTGACGCCGAGATTCGTCGCGCCCTTGGCGAGCGACCTGCCGGCAAGCGCCTCTTCATCCAGCACGACCGGCTGATAATCGCTCTCCACGCAGAAGACGTTATAGCCGCGGTAGTTCTGATCCGGCTCCTCGGAATATTTCTGGTCGATATGACCTGCGGCATTGCAGCGGACGGCGCGGTCGTCGATGATGAACTGCGCTTCTCCCCATTCGGTATTCGTGCGGATGGAGACGGTGGCGGCGTGCTCGCCGATATAGTACTTCGCGTCGCCCTCGGCGCAGACGGTCTGCCCGGTCTGGTTGGCGGTATCGTGCGCCGCGAGGATGGCGAGGAAGTCGTCGGTCGCCCCGTCGCCCTTCGCGCCGTATTCGCTGTAATAGATCTTATAGGCGTCGGCGGTCAGAGGCTCCTCTTCGGTCAGCACGACGTCGCCCGCCATGGTGGCGATCGAATCGGCGATCAGGTCTTTCACCGAGCGCAGGAAGGTATTCGGATATTGGCATTCGAGCCGCAGAGCGTCGCCGTCCGGGCGGAGACGGAATCCGGTCTCGCCGGCGAAATCGGCATAGGAGATCGTGAAGGGATGATCCGCGTTCTCGCCGCCGATGGGAAGCGCGATCCCGGCGTAGTCGACGAACGCCTTCTGCAGAAGCTTTGCCGCCTCGGCAAGCTCCTCGCCCGCACCGGGCAGGATCGTGAAGGCGGAAAGCGGCGTATCCCCGACGGTGACCGAACGGACGACCTCGAAGGTCTTGCTGTAGCCGCGCTTGATATAGGTACGGCCGAGCTCGGTCGAGTTTTCATCCACGTAGAGACAGCCCGCCGAGAAGAACTCGATCGCCTCGGCAAGCTTTTCATCGCTTCCGGCGTAGATCAGGACGCGGTCTCCGACGAGGCGGATATAATAACTGTTGATACTGAGCGCCGAGGTATCCACCGCGCAGTCCTCGCCGCGGTTTGCGGCGCCGCCGCCGATCAGCACTTCGCAGTCGCCGACCGCCCCCTCGTCGCTCTCCTCGATCGGATCTTCGATCTGTACGCCGAGCGCGCGGAAGCGCGCGACGAAATTCTCCGCCGCCTCGCGGGCGAGCGGTCCGGCCTCCTCGGTCAGGACCATGCGGAAGTTCGCCTTCTTTCCGCTGAACAGCTCAAGCCTTGTGCTGACGACCGGGGTGTCCGGAACGTCCGGCGTATCGGGAAGGTCGGGGGTATCCGGCGTATCCGGGGTATCGGTGGTTCCCGGCGTATCGGTCGTACCGGGCGTTTCGGGTTCTTTCTCCATCAGCCCGCAGGCGATCAGCGAGAACGCCATCGAGAGAACGAGAATCAGCGCAAGAATGCGGAATGCGTTTTTCATGATTTTCTCCTTTCGGATCTCTCCGCGGACGGCGGAGAATCTCTTTCGCTTTTTATTATATCAAAGATTTTCCCCGCGCGCAAGTGGAGATTTCTCCCGAAAAAGAATTTCGGCACAACCGACGAAAAACGGAAGCCTTTTTTGTAAATTTTCACAAAGAAAACCGCCGCACAGCGGCGGCGGTCTGATCGTTTTTTCGGAGAAACCGTTTTACTCTTCCTTCCCGGCTTGCTTTGCGACGTCCTTCCCGGCTTTCTTTCCGACGGCGATCAGCAGGCAGACGAGGGCGCAGGCGAGAAGCGTAACGATCAGGACGGGGAGCCAGAAGCTCTTCGCAAAGGACTCGACCGCGAGGCCTGCAAAGTCGAATTCGCCGGTTTCGGCGTTCTGCAGATGCCCGAAGATCGCCGCGACGTCGTAGACCAGCGCGCCGACCGCGATCGTTCCGGCGATCAGGCCGTAAATCCCCATGCCTTTCGCTTTTTCGCCTTCCTTTTCCTCTGCGCGCAGGCGCGTCGGCTCGCTTCCGCGGAAGTCGATCAGCCGGCCGAGATAGAAACCGACCAGAACGGTGATGATCGCCTCGGGAAGCATATAGGTCGCGTTATAGACGAAGGAATAGGCGAGGGCGGCGGTGGTCGGGATCGAAAGCCCCGCCCAGACGGTCGCGCCGGAGATCACGTGGCAGAGGTAGCGCAGAAGCGAGATCAGCGCGGCGCCGGCGGCGATCTCCGC
>CADBPA010000031.1 GCA_902796505.1 uncultured Ruminococcus sp. | reverse complement strand
GTCCGCGCCCGCCCCGGTCACGACCTATTCGCTCTTTTACGACGGCGTGTATCTGACAAACGAGCAGATGAACGGCGCGAAGTTTCTGAAACTCGCGGCGAAAGGATAACGAACGGCATGCGGCCGTGAGGAAAGGATAAATATGGAATACTTTTGGGGTATTGCCGCGCTTTTGTTTGCGATTATGGCGGTTATCGCCGTGATCTTTCTTCATAAGCGCGAAAAAGAACAAGAAGAAAAGGTGTTGAGCAGCAGCCGGAAAATTCATAAACTGCAGCAGTTGAATCAGAATATTCGCTTTCACAATATCCCGCGCGAGTTCAGCATTCAAAAGCACTATGACAACAAGGGATCGTACATGAAGATCAAACCCGCCTACCTGATGACGGCGGAGATCCGGGATCGGATCCTCTTCTTTGAAGAGCATTTGAGAAAAGTTCGGGAAAACCGGGAAAAGCTGAACGAATACAACGAACAAATTTCCCTCATACAAGCGGATTCCGATCCGGTGGATTTTTCCGCTTTGCAGATCAAAGAATCGGTTTATCGAAGAATAGAAGAAAAACTGTTTCAAAAAATGATTCTGACGCCGGTTACAGATTGTACCTATAACGTCGCTATGAGTTACTCCTCTCCCCAAGGACGAGTGCAACTTTTCAAGAGCGAATCCTTCCATTATCAAGAGATTTTTTCCTGCCTTGAAAGCGTATCCCGCTCTCATCTCGACCGGAGTACCTATGACGCGCTTGCGGCTGCCGAGCGCGGCGAAATCAGCGATTCTCTGCGCTATGATATTCTTCGCCGGGATAATTTCAAGTGTGTGATTTGCGGCGCTTCCGCCGATTCCGGAGCAAGGCTGCACGTCGATCATATCATTCCGATCGCAAAGGGCGGCAAGAGCGTGCCCGAAAATCTGCGCACGCTGTGTGAGCGGTGCAACGTAGGCAAGGGTGCAAAAATCGAAACCGCCGAGCCGGCAAAGGAAAGTCCCGAAACCGAGCGTGCCGAGGAAAAAAAGGCGCTGATCTGCGAGCGGTGCGGCGCGGCGCTGGTGCGGCGAACAGGAAAATACGGAGATTTTTACGGATGCTCGCGCTATCCGGAATGCCGTTTTACCAAAAAAATTCTCTGACGCGGAGAATTTCGTTGCAAGGAAAAGAAAAATCATGACCATCGAACAGGAAATTTTTCAAAATACCGCGCTTTCGGAAGAAAAACTCATCGGGTACGGATTTCAAAGCGAGGGAGGAAGGCTCGTTTTTGTCAAGCCTCTGCCGGAAGATCGGATGCAGATCCGGCTGGAATACGCCGAGGGCGAGATGCGCGGCAGGGTGATCGACCTGGACGCCGAGGACGACTACACCAACTTCCGCCGCGAAGGCGCTTCGGGCTACAGCGCGGATATCCGCGAGAAGTTTACCTCCCTGCTCTACGACCTGCGCGACCGATGCGGCAGGGATACGCACTTCGCCCCCGGTCAGGCGCGGAGGATCGCCGAGGCGCTGGGCGAGATCTACGGCGACAAGCCGGAGTTTCTCTGGGAGCGATACCCGACCTACGCGGTCTTCCGCCCGTCGGGATGCAAAAAGTGGTACGCGATGCTCGGAACGGTCGCGCGCGCAAGCGTCGATCACACGACGGACGAGCGGCGGATCGTCGAGGTCCTCAATCTGAAGATCGACCGCACGCAGACCGAGGCGATCCTTGCGATGCGCGGCTACTACCCGGCGTATCATATGAACAAGACCACCTGGTGTTCGATCATTCTCGACGGAACGCTCTCCGACGAGGAGATCTTCCGCAGGCTTGCGGAGAGCCGGGAGATGGTTCTGCAAGCGAAAAAAGGATAAAAAGCAAACAATTCTTTGCATCGTGATTTAAAAAAAGAGTCCGGCGGCGAATTTCGGAAAGCCGCCGATACAGAAAGGCTCGACTTATGAAAGAACGAAAAAAACGCACCGCGGATTATTTTGATCCGAAGCGCCGGGATATTCCCTATCCCGAATTTACCGACGGGCATTACATTCCCTTCGACGACAGCGGGATCGGCCGCTTCGACCGGGAGTATCCCTATATCGACCGCTCGCCCGGCTTCCGGCTGCTGCGGGGGATCGCCGGACTTCTGATGACGGCGATCGTCTTTCCGGCGACGCGGGTACATCTCGGACTGCGCGTCCGCGGCAGGCGCAATCTGCGCAAATATAAAAAAGAACTCCGGGGCGGGGCGATCTCCTGCTCGAATCACGTCGCCATGTGGGACTTTCTCGCCGTCAGCTACGCGCTCCGGCCGAGGAAGATGCACGTGCCGGTGCTTGCCGCGAACGTCAGCGGTATTTACGGCCCGCTGGTGCGGATGGCGGGCGGCATTCCTCTTCCGGAGGAAAACGTTCATGCGACGATCGCCTGCCAGAAGCAGATCGGCGAGCTTCTGAAGCAGGGAGGCTGGCTGCATATCTACCCGGAAGGAAGCCTCTGGGAATACTATGCACCGATCCGTCCGTTCAAGCCCGGCGCCGCCTACTTCGCCTGCCGTTATGAAAAACCGCTTCTGCCGATGGCGTTCTCCTACCGCAGGGCGGGGGTTCTGCGCCGCAGGATCTTTCACCAGCCCGCCTGCTACACCCTCTCGATCGGAACGCCGCTCTACCCGGACGATTCCCTTCCGATGGCAGAGAGGCAGGAGGATCTTCTCCGCCGCGCACACGCAAGCGTTTGCATCCTTGCAGGCATTCCTCCGGAGAAAAACCTCTATCCGCCGATTTTTCATCATAACGAAAAAATCGAAGAGGAAGCGGCGGCAAGATCGGTCTGATCGGGATCGGCCGCGCGCCGGTTTCGGCAGATTTACGGAGAGGCGAAGGACGGCCTTTCCGGAAAAGAGAGGTTAATATGCAAACAAATCTTTGCATTTTAGATCATATTGAGACGCGCGAGGCCTTCCGCGCATGGCTGGAAGAACATCACGCAAGCGAGAAAGAATGTTACCTGAAGCTCGTGCGCGGCAGACCGCGCGCGGACGGGCGCTTCTACTATCTTGACGCGGTGGAGGAGGCGCTGTGCTTCGGCTGGATCGACTCGACGCACCGCGTGATCGACGGGGTGCGCCTGCAGCGGTTTTCGCCGCGCGCGAAGCGCAGCCATTGGACGGAGCTCAACCGCGCGAGGGTGCGGCGGCTGGAGGCGACGGGAAGGATGACCGACGCCGGACGCGCGGTCCTGCCGCGGGAGGAATACGAGCCGCCCGAAAAACTGCTCGGCGAACTCCGGGAGGCGGGGGTGTACGAAGCCTTTCTCGGATTCCCCGAACTCTACCGCCGCATCCGGCTTTACAATCTCGATTTCACGATGCGGCGGGACCCCGAAGCCGGCCGCCGCGCGCTCCGGCGGCTCATCCGCGAGACGAAAGCCGGGAGGACCTACGGCGAGTGGAACGACTACGGACGGCTGACAGAGCCGTATGAAAAGCCCGACGGAGCGCCGTCGCAGATCGGGAACAAGAAATAAAGGAAAAAGGAAATACGCAAAACCCATGAAAATTCTCTACGTTGTCAACAATGCGTTCGTGACGGGAAACGGGCTGTCCGCTTCCTGCCGCAGAACGGTACACTACCTCCGAGAGGCGGGCGAGGACGTCCGCATTCTTTCGGCGCGCGCCGAGGGAGACGAACAGCCCGACTATCCGCTCTCGGATATGAAGATCCCACTCTTCGATCCGCTGATCAAAAAACAGGGCTACTCCTTCGCCAAGACCGACGACGATATGATCCGCCGGGCGGTCGGCTGGGCGGATATCGTGCATCTCGAAGAGCCGTTTTTCCTCCAGATCCACACCTGCCGCATCGCAGAGGAACTCGGCGTTCCGATGACGGCGACCTACCATCTGCACCCCGAAAATCTCTTCTCCTCGGTCGGACTGCGCAAAAATCTCTTCTTCAACCGCTCGACGATGCGCTTCTGGCGCGACACGGTGTTCAACCGCTGCGAGGCGATCCAATGCCCGACCGAGAACGTCCGCGAGCGGCTTCGCCGCTGGCATTTCCAGCCGGAGCTGCGGCTGATCTCGAACGGTATGATCCCCACCGAGGCGGCAAAGACCGCTCCGCTGACGCGTGAGGCGGGAATTTACACGATCGTGACCACCGGGCGCTACTCGGTGGAAAAGGATCAGATCACCCTGCTGCGCGCGATGCGCTACTCGAAGTATGCGGACAAGATCCGCCTCGTCTTTGCCGGGCGCGGACCGACCGAAAAGAAACTGCACCGGATGGCGGAAAAACTCGTCCGCCGCGGCGTGCTGAAGATCCCTCCGGTCTTTCTCTTCTCCTCCCTGCCCGAACTGATCGCCCTCTACCGCGACGTCGCCGATCTCTATATCCACTGCGCGACGGTCGAGGTCGAAGGACTCGCCTGCACCGAGGCGATCGGGTGCGGCCTTGTGCCGATCATCTCGCAGGGGCGGCTCTCGGCGACGGCGCAGTTTGCCCTCTCGGAGAAGAGCGTATTTCCCGAACGCCGCCCGCGTATTCTCGCCGAGCGGATCGACTACTGGCTCTCGGACGACGAACGCCGCCGCGCCGAGGCGAAAAAATATATCGGACTCGAAAAGCAGTACGACATTGAAAAATCGATTGCGGAACTGATCTCCATGTACCGCGACGTGCTGGCGAAGACCGAAAAAGAAAGGAAAAAAAACAGATGAAGCTTGAACTTCTGCCGGATCGCTTTTCGGTCTGCCGGCTGAAAGACGGCGAACTTCCGATAAGCATCCTTTCGCGCGAAACCGTCTTTTTCGCACGGACCGACGGGGAGGTCTCGCTCGTCTGCCGGGAGGCTTTTGCGCCGGCGTGCGCCGAAGCGCGCGAGGACGGATGGAGAGCCTTTCGCGTCGTCGGGATCCTCGACTTTTCGCTGACCGGTATTCTCGCGCGCCTCGCGCAGATCCTTGCCGGGGCGCAGATCCCGATCTTCGCCCAATCCACCTACAATACCGACTATATTCTCATCCGGGAGGAGTATCTCGACCGCGCCGTATCCGCCCTCCGGGAAAACGGATACGAATGGCTCTGACCGCCGGAAAGGAGAAGCGTATGACGATCCGCCAAGCGACCGAAAAGGATTTTTCCGCCATGCAGGCGCTGTTTGCCGGCGCGCGCGAACGGATGAGAAGCGGGGGCAATCCCGACCAATGGGGAGAGCGCAAGCCCTACCCCGACGACACGCACGAGGATATTTCGCTCGGCCGCGCCTATCTTCTGGTCGATCCCGACGGGGCGGCGGGCGAGCGGATCCTCGGTACGTTCGTCTTTTACGTCGGCGAAGATCCGAATTACCGACAGATCGACGGTGCGTGGCTGGACGACGCGCCGTACGGCGTGATCCACCGCATCGCCGGCGACGGACGGACGAAGGGGATTCTGAAAGCCGCCGTGGAGTTTGCGCGCGAGCGCAGCACGATCCTTCGCGCGGCGAGCCTTCGCATCGACACACACGAGCGGAATCTGCCGATGCGGCATTTGCTTCAAAAATACGGTTTTCAAGAGTGCGGCGTGATTCGTCTTGCAGACGGATCGCCGAGGCTTGCCTACCAAATTCTCTTCTAAAAATCCTGATTTTGCAAATAATTCTTTACAATTCAAAATGTTTTTCAAAGGAGTTTCCTTATGAACCGTGAAATCCATCTGATCTGCAACGCACACATCGACCCGATCTGGCAATGGGATTTTCCCGAAGGCGTCAGCGCGGTGATCTCCACGTTCGCCTCTGCGGTCAAGCTTGCCGAGAAGCACGACTATATCTTCTGCCACAACGAGGTGACCGTCTATAAATATATTGAAGAATACGCGCCGGGACTTTTTGAAAAGATCCGCGCGCAGGTCAAGGCGGGGCGGTGGCATATCATGGGCGGCTGGTATCTGCAGCCGGACGCGAATATGCCGCTCGGCGAAAGCTTCGTGCGCCAGATCCTCGAAGGACGGCGGTATTTTGAAGAAAAATTCGGCGCCCGACCGACGACGGCGATCAACTTTGATCCCTTCGGTCACAGCTGCGGCCTGGTGCAGATCATCAAAAAATGCGGTCAGGACTCCTACCTTTTCATGCGCCCCTATCCGAGCGAGCTTTCTCTCCCCGCCGAGCAGTTTCTCTGGCGCGGGCCGGACGGAAGCGAGATCAAGGCGGCGCGGACCGGGCCGTACAATTCGCCGCTCGGCAGGAGCGTCGAGGCGATCCGGGAGCGCGCGAAGCAGAAGGCGGGCGAGGGGGAGGTCTCCTTCGTTCTCTGGGGCGTCGGCAATCACGGCGGCGGTCCTTCCGAAAAGGACCTTTCGGACATCGAACGCGAACTGCTCCCCGACAAGGAAGTGCATTATCTGCACTCCACCCCGGAGGATTTCTTCCGCAAGGTCTCGCCGACGGCGGTGTTCGACCGTTCGCTGCGCATCTCGATGCCCGGCTGTTATACCACGATGCACGCGATCAAATCCCGGCACGCCGCGCTGGAGGACGGGCTGTATTTTGCCGAAAAGATCTGCTCGGTCGCCTATGCGAAGGGGCTTCTCGGAGAGTACCCCGAAGGGCAGCTGCGCACGGCGTGCGAGGATCTTCTGAACGCAGAGTTTCACGACATTCTCCCCGGCACTTCGGTGCGCTGCGGCGAGGAGGAGGGACTGCGCCTTCTGCGCCACGGGCAGCTCGAAGCCGAGCGCGCGGCGATCCGCGCCTATTTCGCTCTGGTCGGAGAGCAGGAGCCGGCTGGCGCGGGCGAATACCCGATCGTCGTCTTCAATCCCCAGCCCTACCGGCTGGAAGAAAATATCGAATGCGAGTTTATGCTCGCCGACCAGAACTGGAGCGAGGAGAGGACGGCGCACATCTCGCTTTATAACGAGGCGGGGGAGAAGGTCCCCTTCCAGGTCATCAAGGAAGAGAGCAATCTGAATCTCGACTGGCGCAAGCGCATCGCCTTCCGCGCAAGCCTTGCTCCGCTCGCGCTGACGCGCTACCGCGTGTTCGTCGAATTTCTGCCGGGCGAAAAGAAGACGCCGGCGGAGAATTTCGTCTATGACGACGGACGGCGGCGCGTGGTGATCGACCGGGAGAGCGGCTGTCTTTCCTCCTTCTGCGTCGACGGGGTGGAATACCTCGGCGAGGGCTTCGGGCTCTGCTCGTTCGACGACAACGCGGACCCGTGGGCGATGGGGGCGCATCAGCAGAGCCGCCTCGGCGAAAACGAGCGGAAATTCGATCTTTCGGCGGACCCGTGCGGCGTTTTCCGCGGTATGAAGAGCATTCAGGTGATCGAGGACGGAGAGATCTTCCTCGGCGTCGAAGCCTTCTTCGAGCAGGGGCAGACGCGTGCGCGCGTCGGCTACAAGATCTATAAGAATACGCCCGACGTGGATATCGACGTCTCGCTCTTCCTCGGCGAGACCGACCGTATATACAAACTGAAAATTCCGCTTGCCGGCGAGGGACGGCTGATCGGGCAGACGGCGTTTGCCACGGAGGAGCTTTTCACCGACGGACGGGAGAACGTCGCCGGGCGGTTTCTCGCGTGGGAGAGAGACGGCAGAGCGCTCGCGGTCTATAACAGGGGCGTATACGGAAGCCATTTTGAAAACGGCGCGCTCTACCTTTCGCTCGTGCGCGGCGCGACCTACTGCGCCCACCCGATCCCCGGAAGAGAGCTTCTCCCGACCGACCGCTTCACCAAGAAGATCGACCAGGGGCAGAACGATTTCTCCTTCCGCCTCCGCCTGACCGATCGGGCGCATCTCGAACGCGGCGCGATCGAATGGAATCAGCCGCCGCTTGCGCTGAACGTTTTCCCGGTCAAAGAAGACCGCCCGGCGAAGGACTTTTCGGTCGAAATCGACGGCGGCGCGATCGCGCTGGAAGCGATGAAAAAAGCGGACGGCAGGGAGGCGATCCTGCTTCGCCTGCTGAACAATACCGCAGAGAGCGAGCGCTGCACCGTCCGCGCAGCGGGCGCAAGCCTGCCTCTGACCTTCGGCAGATACGAGGTCAAAACGGTGATCTACGAGGACGGCAGGCTTACCGAACTTTCCGAGCTTACGATCTGAGGGAGGAGACGATATGGAAGCAAACGATATGACCGTTCGCTGCGGCGAAGGGGTGATCAATATCCGCGTCGGGGCGATCCTCGAACAAGACGGAAAACTGCTGATGGTGCGCGCGCCGGGCGGAGAACCGCTCTATACCGTCGGCGGCAGGCTGAAATTCGGCGAGACGGCAGAGCAGGCGATCCTGCGCGAGGTCCGGGAGGAACTCGGAACCGAGCTCTCGGTCGGGCGGCTTCTGTTCGTCCACGAACTCTATTTTTCGGGCAGTGTGCCCCCGGTCAAAGCGGGGCGGGAGGTCTATGAGATCGGCTTCTATTTCGAGATGAAGCTGCCGGAGGACTTCGTTCTGCCGCGCGAAGAATTTTGCGACGGAGGCGCTTTTGCGAAGCTCGTCTGGACCGATCTTGCGGACGGCGAGCCCTGTTATCCGATCTTTTTGAAAGAGGAAATGCGCAAGAGACGATCCGGCAAAGAACCCT
>CADBPA010000030.1 GCA_902796505.1 uncultured Ruminococcus sp. | reverse complement strand
CGCCGACGATCTCGATCTGTTCTCGGACCTGCTCGGCGAGGTGCGCGCCGCCGAGGCGCGTGAGCGCGAAATGGACGGCGAACTCTCGGCGAAACTCGAACGCGCGTTTTGCGGACAAGGCTTCCCGGACGGCGTGGTGCGGGTGTTCGGCGGACGGAAAAAATATATCCTCGCCGCCGGCGAGGACGAGAGCGGCGAGCGCATCGGCTCGCCCGAACTAAAAGAGGCGCTCGAGCAGGCGGCGGAAGTACGCCTTTCGCCTCCGACCTATTTTCGCCGGGGCAATATGGTCGTTCTGGAGACCTCCGCCGGGGAGAAATACGCCGTTCAGTTCGGGAAAGCCTGCGCGCCGGGACGCACCGAGGAGGTGTCGGGAGACAGCGCCGCCTGCTTTTTGACCGAGGACAAAAAGTTTTACGCTCTGATCTCGGACGGTATGGGTTCGGGCGAGACCGCAAAGCGCACTTCGTCCTTTGCCGTCGAGTTTTTGCAAACTTTTATTAGCACCGGCGCGTCAAGAGCCGTGCTTTTGCGCATTCTGAACCGCATGCTGCTCCGCCGCGGCGAGGAGTGCAGCACGACGATCGACCTCTTTGAATTCGACCTCGTCACGGGCGACGCGACCTTCGTCAAGAGCGGCGCCGCGCCGTCTTACGTCAAGCGGCGGGACAGTCTCTTCCGCATCCGCTCCGAGACCGCTCCGCTGGGCATTCTGCCGAAAATCGACTCCGAGCGCATCCGCGCCGAGGTCAAGGACGGCGACTTCGTGATCCTCTGTTCGGACGGCGTCTGCCCGACCGGAGAATCGCCCCGCCTCGTCGAATTTCTCAACCGACCGACGAAGAAAACGCCGGATGAATACGCCGCGCAGATCCTCTCGGCCGCCGCATCGGCGCAGGCGACGCCCCCGGACGATAAAACCGTCGTCGTCCTGAAGATCTCGCTTCTGACCGATTGACGGCGGTCGGAAAGAAAACCAAAGCCCTGCGTCCGTCTGGAACGCAGGGCAGAAATTTTGATTCGGGAGAAGCGGCGGCGGTCGGAAATTTTTGCGCAGTCCGACAGTGGGATCAGCAGCTCCAAATACCCGCGGTGCTCCAAAACTCCTGATAAAACCAAAGCCCCACATCTCTTTTGAGGTGTGGGGTATTTGGAGCTGCTAATCAGAGTCGAACTGATGACCTCGTCCTTACCAAGGACGCGCTCTACCAACTGAGCCATAGCAGCATTTTTTGTTTGCCAAGCGGACTGTTGCCCGCTAAGCCTTTTTATTATAGCAACTTAAAAGCGATTTGTCAAGGGGTTTGCGCAAAAAAATCAAAAAACTTTCGCTAAGGCGCGAAAGGGGAAGAGAGGAGAATCAAGAAGAATCAAGAAAAAGAAAGCCGCGAAAATATGCGGCTTCCGAAGGCGCGATGCGAAAATGCGATCGCTCGTTTTTTATTCGGTCGGCAGAAGCCGCCAGAACATTTCGTCGTCGGCAAACCGCGCGACGACGTCGGCGAGCGTGATCCCTTCTTCGGGGATCGAGGGATCCTTGACCGCGCTACGGTCGTGCAGGCGCGCGTCGGGATACTCCGGCAGCATCAGCGCGGCCAGACGGCAAACCGAGGCGGCAGGCGTTCCACCGTGGATGTTCTGATACGGGAAATCCGACATATCGGCGGCGTAGGGCAGAAGATATTCCAGCGCGAGCAGGGGAAGCGGCGCGCGGTAGCCCTCCGGGATATTGCCGAAATAATCGACCTTGCTCTTCGTGTGCTTTGCCATCTTGGCGAGCATCGTCGAGGCGTAAAGATTCATCGAGCTGTATCCCGGCGCGTCGGTGCGCGCAAGCTCAAAGGGCTGGCTTCCGTCGGGCCGGATATGCTTGCGGAGGCGGCGGTCATACGCCGAGAGCAGGCGATCCTTCGCCATCTTGTTTCTGCCGAGGAAGATCGCCGTCGCCGCGACCTGCACGTCGTACCAGGTGCCGTGGTTGTTGTGCTGGGAGTCCTCGTCCGCGCCGTTCTCGTCGGTCAGCATCCAGTTGAGATAGGCGTCAAACCAAGCCTTCAGCCCGGTAAGGTCCTCCTCCGGCAGAACGCCGAGCGCGTCGAGGATCCCGACCGCATCAAAGAGGGTGATGCTGTTGCGCGTGTCGATCAGACCGATGCCGCGCCCGTCGCAGATACCGGGAATGCCCTGTGCGTAGCGCAGATGCGGATGGACCTTCGTCTCCCCGTCGAGGAAAAAGACCTCGATATCCCGCACCGCGCGTTCGGCGTATACGCGGTTGCGTCCGTTTTCCGCATAGAGCGCGCCGAGCGTCAGCCAATAGACCTCGTCAAAGAAGTGATCGAAGCTGATCGTATCGCGCGAGACGGGGTTGAATTCTCCGTCGCGGCGGATGTAGGGAAGCCCGTCCGGTTTGCTCGGATCCGGCCACCAATAGGGCCCCATCGAGGCGTAATCGTGCGGATCGCCGGTCGGCGCGTGGAGCGTCCGCTTCGTGACCGTCATCGGCTCCGAGGCAAGCACCGCCTCGCACCGTTTGGTCAAATTCCGGATCAGAGCGGTCTCGCCGCGCATCGCGGCGATATGTTCGCAGAGGCGGTCTGCGAGGAAACTGACGGTTTCGGCTTTCTTCAGAAGCTGCATGGTTCATCCTCCGTTTTTCTTGGTCGTTTGAGAAGAACAAAAGAAGGTATCTCGCGCGAGGGACGTGCGAAAATGCCTCCTTTTGTAAACAATAATTTGCTATATCAGGATTTTCCGAATATTTTTTTGAAGAAACTCTGCTTGTTCGCGGTGTTCTTTTCGCCGAGCGATTCGGCGAATGCGGCGAGTTTTTTCTTCTGATCCACCGAGAGCTTCGTCGGCGTTTCGACCTTGACGGTCAGGATCAGGTCGCCCTTGCGCTTGGTGTTGATGTCGGCAATGCCCTTGCCGCGCAGGGTGAAGGACGTGCCGGTCTGCGTGCCTTCGGGGATCGTGAATTTCTCGGTCTTTCCGCCGAGCGTCGGAATATCGATCTCGGCGCCGAGCGCCGCTTCGCCGAAGGAGATCGGCACCTCGCAGTAGACGTTGTTGCCCTCGCGCTCGAAGAATTCGTGCCGGCGGACGCTGATCTCGACGAGCAGGTCTCCGTTCGATCCGCCGTTTCTGCCGGCGTTGCCCTGACCGCGCAGGATCATCCGCTGACCGTTCGCAATGCCCGCCGGGATATTGATCTCGATCTTTTTGTTGACCTTGATATATCCCTTGCCGTTACAGCCGGGGCAGGGCGTTTTGACGATCTTTCCGCGCCCTCCGCAGGTCGGGCAGGTCTTCTGCGTCTGCATATAGCCGAGGATCGTCTGCTGATTGACGGTGACGCGGCCGCTTCCGCGGCAGTTCTGGCAGGTTTCGGGCTTGGTGCCCTTCGCCGCGCCGGTCGCGCCGCAGTCGGGGCAGGGATCGATGCGCGCGAAATTGACCTCTTTGCGGCAGCCGAACGCCGCCTCTTCAAATCCGATCGTCACGCGGGCGAGAATGTCCTCGCCGTCCTGCGCCGCGTTCTGCCGCCTCGTACCGCCCCCTCCGAAGAAGGAGGAGAAAATGTCTCCGAAGTCGAATCCGGAGAAATCGCCCGAAAAGCCCGCGCCGCCGGACGCCGGATCGAACGCCGCGTGTCCGTACTGATCGTACTTTGCGCGCTTGTCTTTATCCGAGAGGACCGAGTACGCCTCGTTGACCTCCTTGAACTTCTCCTCGGCGGTCTTGTCGCCGGGATTCATATCCGGGTGATACTTCCGCGCCAGCGTGCGGTAGGCCTTTTTGATGTCGTCGTCGGAGGCGTTTTTCTCTACGCCGAGGACCTCGTAATAATCCCGTTTCGTGTCTGCCATGTATCGTTACCTTTGCTTTATCGTGTTTGTCAAACTCTTACCGGGAGCATACGCCCCCGGTAAGCGAAGAATCGGATCAGGTCTTATCCTCAAAGTCGTTGCTGTAGTAATTGCCGTTTGCGTCGGTTCCGTTCTGACCGGCGTTCGCGTTCGGGTCTGCGCCCTGCTGCGCCTGCGCCTGCTGATAGAGCTTCTCGGCGAGCGGATAGAAGGCCTTCTGAAGCGCCTCGGTGTCGGCTTTGATGGCGGCGACGTCGCTGCCCTTCAGCGTTTCGCGCAGCTTTGCGATCGCCTCGTTGACCGGGGCTTTCTCGGCGTCGGTGACCTTGTCGCCGAGGTCGTTCAGGCTCTTTTCGGTCTGGAAGATGGCGTTCTCCGCCTGATTGCGCGTCTCAACGGCTTCCTTCTGCTTCTTGTCCTCCTCGGCGAATTTCTCGGCTTCGTGGACGGCCTTCTCGATGTCCTCCTTGGACATATTGGTCGAGGAGGTGATGGTGATGTGCTGTTCCTTGCCGGTGCCGAGGTCTTTTGCCGAGACGTTCACGATGCCGTTGGCGTCGATGTCGAAGTTGACCTCGATCTGCGGGACTCCTCTCGGAGCGGCGGGAATGCCGTCGAGGATGAATCTCGCAAGGGTGGTGTTGCCTGCCGCCATCTCGCGCTCGCCCTGCAGAACGTGGATCTCGACCGAGGTCTGGTTATCCGCCGCGGTGGAGTAGATCTGCTTGTTGTGCGTGGGGATGGTGGTGTTTCTTTCAATGACCTTGCTGAATACGCCGCCCAGCGTTTCGATACCGAGCGACAGCGGCGTGACGTCGAGCAGCAGAACGCCCTTGAAGTCTCCGCCGAGAACGCCGCCCTGAATGGCCGCGCCGATCGCAACGCACTCGTCGGGGTTGATGCCCTTGAACGGCTCTTTGCCCATGAATTTCTTGACGGCTTCCTGAACGGCGGGGATTCTCGTCGAACCGCCGACCAGCAGGACCTTTGCCACGTCGGAGGGTTTCAGTCCGGCGTCGTCGAGGACCTTCTTCGTCGGGCCCATCGTCGCTTCCACGAGGTCATGCGTCAGCTCGTCGAATTTCGCACGGGTGAGCGTTGCCTCGAAATGCTTCGGGCCGGTCGCGTCCGCGGTGATGAAGGGAAGCGAGATCTCGGTGCTCATCACGCCGGAAAGTTCGATCTTCGCCTTTTCCGCGGCGTCCTTGAGTCTCTGGTGCGCCATCTTGTCTTTTCTCAGATCGATGCCGCCGTTTTCGCGTGCGAAGCTGTCCGCCATCCAGTTGATGATGCGTTCGTCAAAGTCGTCGCCGCCGAGGTGGTTGTTGCCCGCGGTCGCAAGCACTTCCACGACGTCGTCGGCAATGTCCAGCAGAGATACGTCGAAGGTACCGCCGCCGAGGTCGTAAACCATGATCTTCTGCGATCCCTCTTTGTCTATTCCGTAGGCAAGCGCCGCCGCGGTCGGCTCGTTGATGATCCGCTTGACGTCAAGGCCGGCGATCTTGCCGGCGTCCTTGGTCGCCTGACGCTGTGCGTCGGTGAAGTAGGCGGGAACGGTGATGACCGCCTCGGTGACCGGGCTGCCGAGATACGCCTCGGCGTCGGATTTCAGCTTCTGCAGGATCATCGCGGAGATTTCCTGCGGTGTGTAGAGCTTACCGTCGATGTTCACCTTTTCGTCGGTGCCCATCTTTCTCTTGATCGAGCTGACGGTCCTGTCGGGGTTGGTGACCGCCTGACGCTTTGCGACCTGACCGATCAGTCTTTCGCCGTTCTTGGCAAACGCCACGACGGAAGGCGTCGTTCTCGCGCCTTCGGGGTTGGTGATGACTTTCGGCTCTCCGCCTTCAAAAACTGCGACGCAGGAGTTGGTCGTTCCCAAATCGATTCCAATGATTTTTCCCATAGTAATTATCCTCCGTATAGGTAAAATGTAAATTTTTGTTTTCTTTTTATGCTCAATTCACCGTTTTGACAAGTGCAAAACGAATGATCTTGCTTCCTTTTTTATATCCCTTCTGAAAGACGTCCGCGATCTCGCCTTCGCCTCTTTCGGGATCTTCCTCGTGAAGAACGGCGTTGTGCAGATTCGGATCGAAGGTCTCGCCGACCTTGCCGAAGGTCTCCACGTGCAGGTTCTTCATCGCGCTCTCCACCGTTTTCAGCGTCATCGCAAGGCCTTCCTTGACCTTGTCGCCGTCCTCAAACTGCGTGGCGCGTTCGAGATTGTCAATGATCGGGAGAAGCTCCTTCACCGTATCCGCCACGGCGGCGTCGTAGGCGGCCTCGCGCTCTTCGCGGGAGCGGCGGCGGAAATTGTCGTACTCGGCTGCCATACGCAGGTAAAGGTCTTCCTTTTCTTTGAGCTGTTTTTCCAGCTCCGCGATCCTTTGCTCTTCCTCGGTCGGCGCGGGGGCGGCCTGCGCTTCGGCTTCGGTCTGTTCGGTGATCTGTTCCTTTTCTTCCATGTCCGGTCCTTTCGGAGATTTATTCTTTCTTTTCTTCATCTGTTCCTCCTCCGTCGCCCAGCGCCTGCGGCTCCTCGGCGAACATCCGGTCGATCCCGGTCGCAAGCTTCGAGATCATGCCGATGACCTGCGAGTAGTTCATCCGCTTCGGTCCGATGACGCCGACGGCGAGCTTCTTTCCCCCGACCGTGACGTTCTTGAAGATCAGGGTGGAGCCGTTCATCACGTCGCCCTCCTTGTCCGAGCCGATATAGACGTTGATGCCGTCTTCGGTCACGGTGTGGGAGGAGATGACGTCGAGCAGTTTGTCCTTTTCTTCAAGCGCGCCGAGCAGAGAACGGAGCTTCGAGACGTCGGAATATTCGGGGTACTGAAGCAGCTTCCCGACGCCCTCGACGCGGATGTCCGCCGTGTCCAGCTCGCTCATCGTCTCGTAGATGACCTTGATCGTCGGATGCACCATCGCGCCCGCCGTTCCCATCAGCGTCTCCAGCTTGACGATGACCGGCATCGAGATCTCGTCTCCGGTCAGGTTGCAGAGATAGAGGTTCAGTGCCTCGGTGAAGCGGCGCAGGTCCTCCTCGGAGACCGAGAAGGGCAGATGGATCGCCTTCGCCTTCATGATGTCGCCCGAAAAACCCATGACGAGCAGAAATTCCTTCGGCGAGCGGCGGATCGAATCGAATTTTTCGACGCGCACCTTCCCGGCGCCGGATTTGAAGGCGATGCCGGTGTAATCGGTGAACGCCGAGGCGAGCCGGGAGGCCTCCTCGAGCAGTTCGTCCATCTCGGTGAGCTTGAAGCGGAGCCGCTCGTTGATCTCGTCGATCTCGCTCTTCGTCTCGGCGTACTGGCGCACCAGCGCGTCCACGTAGAAGCGATAGCCGAGCTCGGACGGCACCCGTCCCGCCGAGGTGTGCGGCTGGATGAGGTAACCCATCTGTTCGAGTTCCGCCATCTCGTTGCGGATGGTGGCGGGCGAGGCGCTGATCTGTTCGTCCTGAGAGAGCAGCTTCGAGCCGACCGGCTCGCCGTCCCGGATGTGCGCGTCCACAACGGCACGCAGGATCAGTTTCTTTCTCGCGCTCAGTCTCGGATCTTCCATGATCATCCCCGCTTTCTTCCGTTTTCCGGAAATTTTTTACTGTCGAAGTTTGTCATTTTAGCACTTGATGCTTGCGAGTGCTAACCTTGACGACTATAATATACCCCTTTTTTTGCGATTTGTCAAGGGTTTTTGCAAGAAAAATTGTGAACAAATTGTTAACATTTACGAGTTTTTCCCTGAAAGTGCTAAAACTTCCGGAAAAAAACGAGAAAGTGCGGAAACTTTCGGGAAAATCTACTTGACTTTTGTCTTGTTTTTATTTATAATATAAAAGATGATGATAACGTGCAAGAAGCGATGTACGCTTTCATTATAAATGTTCTATTTCACATAGATCACCGTAAGGTATCCGATGTAAGGAGGTGTTTATCCCAATGAATCCGATTCTTTCCGCGATTCTCGGCGCCGTAGCCGGGATCGTTGCCGGCGTCATCGCCGGATGGATCATCCGTCAGAAGACCGCGGAGAAAAAGATCGGCTCGGCTGAGCTTCAGGCGAAGAATATTCTGGAGGACGCGATCAAGAGCGCGGAGTCCACGAAGAAGGAGACGCTGATCTCGGCAAGAGAAGAGATCTTCCAGATGAAGAAGGAGGCGGACAGCGACATCAACGAGCGCCGCAGAGAAGTCTCCCGCCAGGAGAAGCGTATCGCGCAAAAAGAAGAGTCGCTGGACGCAAAGCTCGAAAATCAGGAGAAAAAAGAGGCCGCCCTCGCGCAGAAGCACGTCGAGGTAGACGCGCTGAAGGAGCAGGTGCAGGAGACGCTGAACGCCGGGATCAAGAATCTCGAGCGCATCGCCGCCCTCACCAAGGAGGAAGCGAAGGCCGAGCTTGTCGCCGCGCTGGATCAGGAGATGCAGCATGAAACGGCGCGCAAGATCGCCGAGTACGAGGAGAAATTCAAGGACGAGGCGGACGCCAAGGCGAAGGACATCCTGTCGCTTGCCGTACAGCGCTGTGCCGCCGATCACGTGAGCGAGATCGCCATCTCGGTCATCCCGATCCCGAACGACGAGGTCAAAGGCCGCATCATCGGCCGCGAAGGCAGAAACATCCGCACGATCGAGAATCTGACCGGCGTGGAGCTGATCATCGACGACACGCCGGACGTCATCACGATCTCCGGTTTCGATCCGGTGCGCCGCGAGGTCGCAAGGATCGCGCTCGAAAAGCTGGTCGCCGACGGCCGCATTCATCCCGCCCGCATCGAGGAGATGGTCGAGCGCGCGAAGCGCGACGTCGAGAACGCGATCAAGCAGGCGGGCGAAAAGGCGGTCTT
>CADBPA010000029.1 GCA_902796505.1 uncultured Ruminococcus sp. | reverse complement strand
CGCGAGGCGTGCGGTATGAAACCACTGCGAAAAATCGGACTATACGGCGTCGGGACGTCGAATCTCGGCGTTGCGCATAAACTTTGCCGGGCGTTTCCCGGACTGAAGATCGTGATCCGTTCGGACAGAGAGCCGGAGGACCTATCCGCACTCCCGGAGGGGGCGCAGATCGGGCTTTTCACCGGAGACTGGGCGGCGGAGTCGATCGACGAGGATATCCTCTTTCTCTCGCCGTCGGTGCGCCCCGACCGCAAGGAATTTGCCGACGCCGCGGCGCGCGGCGTTCTCGTCAGCTCGGACGCGAAGCTCTTTTTCGAGGGCGCGGAGAAATTCGGGATCTCTCCCTTCCGGGGGGAGGTGCTGGCGGTCACCGGGTCGGACGGCAAGAGCAGCGTGACGGCGCTCGCCGCCGGGATGACCGGAGGGATCGCCTGCGGCAATTTCGGGAAGAGTTTTGCCGACGTCCCGGATGGGGCGCTTGCCGTTGCCGAGCTTTCGAGCTTTCAGCTGCAGGATCTCACGCCGCCCGTCCGGCGCGCCGTGATCACGAATATCACCGAAAATCATCTCAACTGGCACAAGAATTTTGACGAGTACCGGGCGGCGAAGGCGCGGCTCTTTTCGGGGGCGCGCGAGAAGATCCTCTCGCTTCACGCGGCGGGGATCGATTCGCTGCTTTTCGGCTCGGAGCTCTTTTGCCTTTGCTCGACACGGGGCGAGGACACGCCGCCGAAGGGGATGACCGTGCGGCATTTTCTGAGTCTGAAAGGCGATCTCGTTTTCCTCGACGGGGAGGAGTTTGCGAGCCTTCGCGGCGCGCGCCTGACCGCCGATTACGCAAAGGAAGACTATCTGTTTGCGATCGCGCTCTCGCTCGGCTACAGCGACCGGGAGAGGATCGAGCGGACGGTCGGGGATTTTTCGGGGCTTGCCCACCGCGCGCAGTTCTGCGGCAGGATCGGGCAGGTAGGTTTTTACGATTCCTCGATCGATTCGACGCCCGAACGCACCCGGCACACGCTCTCCGCGGCGCGGGGAAAACCGGTGGTGATCCTCGGCGGGCGCGGCAAAGGGCTGTCCTTTTCGCCGCTTGCAAAGATCCTTGCCGAGAAAGCGTCCGCCGCCGTTCTGCTCGGAGAAAATTCCGAGGAGCTGCGAGGCGCCGTCGGCGATCTTCCCGGCGTAACGGTCGGGACGATGAAGGAGGCGGTCGCCGCCGCGTACCGGATGGCGGACGGGCGCGAGGACGTTCTACTCTCGCCTGCCGCGACGAGCTTTGACCGCTACCGCAATTTCGCCGAACGCGGCGACGATTTTCAAGCCGAGGTGCGCGCGCTCATCCGGGCGGAAGACGGCGCGAAGCCGGAATACCCGTAACTCAACAGAAAGATATCAAATATTAAGGAAGTTTTTATGAAAAGATTCGGAAAGATCCTACTGCTTGCGCTCGCCGTTCTGACGGCGCTTGCGCTCGTCTCCTGCAAGAAAGGCGACCTGCCGGAGGGAATGAAACTCGCCTCGGACGAGGCGAAGGGCTACCGCCTTTACGTTCCGGAGGAATGGACGGTCAGCGAGATGGGAGAGCTGACGATCGCCTACGTTTCGGCGATCAATCACACCTCGGTGAGCTATACCGAAGTGCCGGCGCCGGAGGGGAGCATCGAAGAATATTTCGAGCAGAGCCTCGCCGAATACCCGGTCGCGCCGACGATCCTTGCGCGCGATGAAAACGCCGTTTTCGGCAATGCCGATACGGCGCGCCGCTATATCTATCAATACGTATACGAGGGCGACACCTACGGGGTGATGCAGATCCTTGCGACCTACGGAGAACGCTTCGGCATTCTGACCTACACGGCGCTCGCCGACGCACGCGAGGGCGAGACCTCGCGCTACGACACCTATCTTAGCAAGGTAAAGGACGTGACCGAACACTTCGTTTTCCTCGAAAAACGCGACACGGGTGCGCCGTCCGCGACCTACGGCAAGGACGAGGACGGCTGGGATCTCGTCTCGGACAAGCGCCTCTGCCGCTTCTCGCTCTATCTGCCGGAAGGGATGGAGGTAGCATACGCGAGCGGGATCGTGCACGCGGTCTATCCCGACGGCGCGAGCGTGACGGTATCGCAGGTCAGCGCGCAGAGCACGACCTTCGCCGAGTACTGGGAGACGAGAAAGAACGAGCTGCAAAGAGACCTGCACGTGGAGAACCTGACGGTGATCGGAAAAGGAGAGGGCGACGAGACAAAGGAATATGAGATCCAAAAGCTCGGCGATCTCGAAAACGGATTCGCCTACGAATACACCTACGACTACGGCGGACGGAGCTATCACGTCTATCAGGTATTCGGCGCGTCGCGCAGCTTCGGCTTCTCCTTCACCTTCACCGCGCCCGGCGAACGCTACGGCGAACATATCGACGAGGTGAAAGAGATCATCCGCAAAATCCGATTCTGACGGAGACGGCTATGTTAGACCGCAAGGAAATTTATCTGGACAACAGCGCGACGACGCGCATCCGCGAGGAGGCGCTCGCCGTATACAACGAGGTTTCGCGCGAGGAGTACGGAAACCCCTCTTCTCTGCACGAACTCGGTTTCCGCGCCGAAAAGCGGCTGAACGAGGCGAAAAAAACGATCCTCGGAACGCTCGGCGCAAAGGACGCGGCGGTGGTGTTCACCGCCTCCGGGAGCGAGGCGAACAATCTCGCGATCCTCGGTCGCGCCTATGCGAAAGAGCGCTACAAACGCGGCGCGAAGATCCTGACCACCGAGGGCGAGCACGCCTCGGTCTCCTCCCCGATCGCAAGGCTTCACGCCGAGGGGTATCGGGTGGCGAGGATCCCGACGAGAGGGGGGCTTCTCGATATGGACGCGCTCGAGCGCGAGCTGACGGCGGACGTCATCCTCGTTTCGATGATGATGGTCAACAACGAGACCGGCGCGCTCTACGATCTGCGCACCGTCGCGGACAGGATGAAAAAACGTTGCCCGGAGGCGATCCTGCACGCGGACGCCACGCAGAGCTATCTGAAAGTTCCCTTCACGAAAGCCTCCGTGGGCGCCGATCTCATCACGATCTCCTCGCATAAGATCGAAGGTCCGAAGGGCGTCGGCGCGCTGATCGTCTCCGAGGCGGTGCTTCGCGAAAAAGGGCTGTCTGCACTGATCCTCGGAGGAGGGCAGGAGGGCGGACTGCGTTCGGGGACGGAAAACCTTCCCGGCGCCTGCGCGTTCGCCGAAGCCGCAAGGCTTGCGCGGCAGGAAATGGACGGTAACGTCGAAAAAATGTCCTCGCTTCGCAAACTTTTGTTAGCAAATTTGCATAATGATCCCGATCTTTCCGCCATTTCGCCGACCGAGCCTCCGCTCTGCGCTCCGCACATTCTGAATATTACTTTGCCGGGGATCAAGAGCGAGACGATGCTGCATTTTCTCTCTTCCAAAGGGATATACGTCTCGTCCGGCTCGGCGTGTTCCTCGCATTCTTCGCACGCCTCCTCCGCCCTGATCGCCTTCGGCAGAAGCGAAAAAGAGGCGGATTGCTCGATCCGGATCAGCTTTTCGCCGCGCAACGAGCCGTCCGACGTGGAAGCGCTCTGCGAGGCGCTGAAAGAGGGGCTCGGAAAACTTGCGCGAACGGAGAAAAAGAGATGATCTATATCACGCTGATCACCGTCGGCACGCTCAAAGAGGATTATCTGCGGGCGGCGGCGGAAGAATATAAAAAGCGGCTCTCCGCTTACGCGAAGATCGAGGAGGTCTCGCTGAAAGAAGAGCCGATCCGGGACGAGGACAACCCGGCGGAGGTGGAACGGGCGCTCGGAGCGGAGGGCGAACGCATCCTTGCCGCCATGCCGAAGGACGCTTTGCGGATCGCGCTCTGCGTGGAAGGAAAGCAATATTCCTCGGAGGAATTTGCCGCCCTGCTCGACCGGGCGAAGGACGGCGCGGGAAAGGTCTGCCTTGTGATCGGCTCGTCTCACGGCCTCGCGCCGGAGGTCAAAACCGCCTGCGGTATCCGCCTTTCGGTCTCGAAAATGACCTTTCCGCATCAGCTGATGCGCGTGATGCTCTGGGAGATCCTCTACCGGTCGATGACGATCTCCGCCGGAAAAAAATATCACAAATAAAAGCCCTCCGGCGCATCCGCCGGAAAAAGCATCAATAAAAACCCTCCGGCGTAGCCGCCGGAAAAAGCATCAATAAAAACCCTCCGGCGTAGCCGCCGGAAAAACATCAATAAAAGCCCTCCGGCGCATCTGCCGGGGCGCGCTCCCCTCACGATTTGTCTTTGGTGTTGCAAAAAAAGCTCCGGACGGGGCTTTTTCTTTTCTTTTGCCCGATCCTGCGCGGCTCTTCCCCGCCGCGTCTTCCCCTCCGCGCTTGAATATAGCAGAAAAGGCACAAAGCGACAACGCCGCCTCTCCCCCACCGTGCGCGCGTTCGCGCTTGGATATAGCAGAAAAGGCACAAAGCGACAACGCCGCCTCTCCCCCTCTGCGCTTCTCTGCCGCTTTGCGGAAACGAAAAAGGCCGCCGGAGCGACCTTTTTCGGCGGAATGGGATCAGCCGACGGTGCCGGAGATCGTGAGATGAGCGACGCCGGGCGTAACGGTGATCTCGCCGGTGTCGGGATCCTGCGCATAGGTCGCCGCCGGGACGGTGATCGCACCGGGGACGGTGGCGAAGGCGCCTGCCGTGTAGGTGTAATCGGTCGTCGGCATCGGCGCGCCGTTCAGCGT
>CADBPA010000028.1 GCA_902796505.1 uncultured Ruminococcus sp. | reverse complement strand
TCGCCGAGGTGCATTCGCAGGGCAACGAGATGCTCTTCCTCTATTTCCTGCTCGATCACCTGCCCGAGGCGTACGGCGCAAGCGAGAACGACGTGTCCTATCTCATCGTCGACCAGCTTGTGAGTACCTTTGCCACGATCCTGAGCGCCACCGCCGTAGATGAGTTCGAGTACATCTGCTACACCGCCTCCTATGCCGGCGAAAACGCGAAGATCCTCGCCATCGTCGAGGACGGAAAGGTCGAGGCTTCGGAATACGACGCGCTCTACACCGCCGTGCTCGGAGAGTATGACGGAAAAGGGCTGCTGAATCCTACCTATTGGCGCTACGTCACCATCCACTCCCCGGTCTATTACATCTCCTACGCGATGAGCGCTCTGCCGAGCGTCTCGATCTTCGTCACCGCCGAGGAGGAGGGCTACGAGACCGCGCTTGCCGCCTACAAAAAGCTCTTCACCTACTCGGACGAGGAGTCCTTCGTCTCGGTAAACGAAGAGACCGACGTCGTGGACGCGAACGTTACCTTCCGCGGCGTGCTGGAATACGCCGGCATCCCCGATCCTTTTGAAGAGGGACTCTACCTCCCGATCAAAGCCTATATTGAAGAGCTTCTCGGCGCGGACCTCATCGCCGCCATCGACGGGGAGTTCGCCGCCTGACCGATCAAAGCCCCGCCCCCGGCGCGCCGGGGGCGGAAAACCCGGATCCATAACCCCATTCTATCGAAAAGAAAACGATCATGAAGAAAAAAATCACGACCTACGAAATTGCCCTGATCCCACTTTTCACCGCGCTGATCGCGGTCTGTTCCTTTATCACCATCCCCGTCCCGAACATTCCCTTCACGATGCAGCTGTTTGCGATCTTCCTCGCGCTCGCCTGCCTCGGCGGACGGAACGGCAGCATCGCCGTCGCCCTCTATCTGGTCCTCGGCGCGATCGGGCTTCCGATCTTCTCCGGCTTTCAGGGCGGTATTCAGAAACTGCTCGGCCCGACCGGCGGCTATCTTTCCGGATTCCTCTTCTCGGCTCTGCTCTATTGGCTGATCACAAGCGTCCAAAAGAACGGACGCCCGAAGATCCGGCTCAAAGCCGTCGCAATGATCGCCGGACTGCTCGTCTGCTATCTGTTCGGCACGATCTGGTTTTACGTCGTCTACACGCGCGGCGGCAACGCCATCACCATCGGCAGAACGCTGATGCTCTGCGTGATCCCCTTCATCCCCTTCGATCTTCTGAAGATCACGCTTGCCCTTTCCTTCTCGGTCGCCATCGAGAAGCGCGGCGCGCTGAAAAAACTCTTCGCCAAAAAGGAAGAGGGTAAAAAAGCCGCCCCGGAGCAGCAGGACAAGGGCAGAGCCTGACCGACCGGCGGCGCTCGGACGGCGCGGCTGCCGCGAAATCGCGCGAGGTATCCAAAGAGAGGGCTTTGCGCTTTCAAACGAATCTCTTTTCCCGGATCCCGGCTCTGCCGTGGATCCGGAGTTTTTCTTTTATGGGAATTTTTCCGCCGGATGAATATTTCTTGCTCGGCTGCGCAAAAATACCGGCAGAGTTCAGAGAGCGGACGGTCGGGACGGCTTTGCCCGGCGGGTGCGCTCGGAAAGGAAAACTTATGATGGAAAGAAAAAGCAACCAAAAGAACGGTTTTGCGGTGCGCTTCACCGAAAATCCGCTGATCAGCAAGATCCTCTACGGCGTTGTGGCAGGCATTCTCATCGTCTCGGCGATCGTGATCGGGATCGTCTCGTCGGGCAACCGCAAGCAGAAGCCGACCGCCCCGGCGGAGGATACGCAGAACGCCGCGCCGCAGGGCGACGAGGGCAAACTCCCGGCGCCGCCTCCCGCCGAGGACAAGCCGAAGGAAGAGACGCCTCCTGCGCCCGAAGCGCAGACCTTTGTCTCGCCGGTGGTCGGTCGGGTGATCAAATCGCACAGCGACAGCGTGCCGGTCTACTCGATCACGCTGGAGGACTACCGCACGCACACCGGGCTTGACATTTCGACCGACGAGGGCGCGAAGGTCTACGCCGCGGCGGCAGGGACGGTCAGCAGACTTTACAAGGATCCCCTGCTCGGCTACACCGTCGAACTGACGCACGAGGACGGCGTCAAGACGGTCTATTCCAATCTCGACAAGTCCTGCCTCGTCTCGCTCGCGGTCGGGCAGAAGCTCGCCTCCGGGGCGCAGGTCGGCGTAGTGGGCGACAGCTCGATCTCGGAGCTTTGCGACGAGCCGCATCTGCATTTCGAGATGCTGGTAAACGGCAAGTCGGTCGATCCCTTGGAGCATCTCAGCGAAGCCTCGCAGAAGACCTCGCTCGGCATCGTGCGCGAGAGCCTCTGATCCGCAAAGCCCGTTTTTTCCGAAAAGGTGCAGAATTTGCACCTTTTTGTTTTCTCGGAAGAGGTAAAACCTGCACTTTCCTCTTCGCTTGATGCAACGTTTGCAGATTCCGTCTGACAGATCCAGTCCGACCTGCCGGATATCTATGCAAATCAGAAAATGTACCGTTTTTTCTCACTATTCTTTACAAAAAGGCGAAAAAAGAAAGATCGGCAGTAAAAAAAGGCTTCCCGGACCGGGAAGCCTTTTTGCTTTTTCAAGTGATTTTGATAGAATCTTCCGGGGACGCCCGGCGATCCTTATTTCTGCACCAGATGGACGGCAAAGCCGCAGATCTCGTCCTTGAAGTAGACGAACTTGGGTTTGCCGGTCTTTTCGTCGTAGGTGACGCTCTCTTCGTCAAAGGCGAAGCCCATGCGCTTGAAGTACGCCATCGCGCGGTCGACAAAATTGGTGCGGATGCCGATATGGCCGCATCTGCCGGGACCTTTTTTCATCATAAACTCAAAGGCTTCTCCGGCGAAATAGGACTTGCTCGTCTCGCGGATCTTCATTCCGAAGAGCAGCTCGAAGAGTTTCGCGCCGCGCTCGGCTTCCTCCTTGTTTTCATTGTTGATGCCCATGTGCGCAAATTCGAGGCCGAGCATCGTCTTGACGGCGCCGCGCGTCAGTTCGGTGATCTCATCCCACTTCTTCTCGCGGATCAGGTCGTCCTTGACCATAAAGGAGCCGCCGCAGCAGAAGATCTTATTGAATTTCAGATAGTCGAGCAGGTTATCCGCGTTGATGCCGCCGGTGGGCATAAAGGTCAGCTTGCCATAGGGGGCGGACATCGCTTTGAGCATTTTGAGGCCGCCTGCCGCTTCCGCCGGGAAGAATTTGACCGAGGTCAAACCGAGTTCGAGCGCCGCTTCGATATCCGAGGGGTTGGAGCATCCGGGGATCATCGGCGCGCCCTTTTCAAGGCAGTGCTTCACGACCTTCGGGTTGAGACCGGGAGAGACGATAACGGTCGCTCCGGCTTCGAGCGCGGCGTCCACCTGCTCGCAGGTCAGAACGGTACCCGCGGCGAGGAGCATTTCGGGATACGCCTTCTTGATATTCCGGATCGCCTCCGCCGCGCAGGCGGTACGGAAGGTGATCTCCGCCGCCGGAAGCCCGCCGTCGATCAGGGCTTTGGCAAGCGGAACGGCGTCGTCGGGATCTTCGATCTTGATGACCGGGATCACGCCGATCGAATACAGTTCGTCAAACATTTTCTTGTCCATGAAAAAACCTTTCTTTCTGCTCTTTGAGCGATTGGACCTTCCGCGCCCGCAGAGGAAAACTTCCTTATATTAAGAAGAGGGGCTTTCCGGGGGGCGGAGGATCTCTTGGGATAACCTTGGGAGACTTTTTCGGAATTTACCCCGAAGGCGATGAGCCTTCGGGGCGTTTTGGATTCAGGATGCAAAGTAGACGGTCGCGGCGGTGAGAACTTCGTTTCCGGAGGCGATGGGGAGGTTTGCCCAATCCTCGGAGCTGCCGCCGAAATACACGTCGGTGAGCGCCGCGCAATCCGAGAAGGCGTATTCGCCGATCTCGGTGACCGACGCGGGGATCGTCACGCTCGTGAGAGCGGAGCATCCGCTGAAGGCGTACTTGCCGACGGTGGTCACGCCGTTCGGAAGGACAAGGCTCGTCAGAGCGCGGCATCCGGAGAAGGCGTAACTGCCGATCGAGGTCACGGTGCCGGGGATATCGATCGACGAAAGCTGCGAGCAATCGCGGAAGGCGCTGTCTCCGATGGAGATGACGTCGCCGAGAATGCTGACCGAAGTCAGACGGCGGCAGCCCTCGAAGACGTGAGGCGCAAGTGCGGTCACGCCTGCCGGAACGGTGATACCCGCAAGTTTCGAGCAGCCGGCAAAGGCGCTCTCGCCGATGAAGACGACCTTTTCGGGGATCGTGAACGTCGTCAGCGAATTGCATCCGCCGAAGGCGTCCTTACCGATCACGGTAACGCTGTCGGGAAGAACGATCGAGGTCATCGTGTCGTGGTAGATGAAGGCGCGCGGTCCGATCTCGGTGACCGGGATCTCACCGTAGGTCGCAGGGACCTGCAGCGTGGTGCGCGAACCGTCGTACTCGGTCACGACGTAGCCGTTGCCGGCTTCGTTCAGCGTGAAGATCAAGCCCTCGATCTCGCCGCAGCGAGAGCAGATGCCGTCCACGAAGTTGTGTCCGAGTGCGGCGATCGGCTCGGTGTAGGTGTGCGTGGCGTCGTGCGAGCAGGTGTAGGTGCGGACGCCGGGTTCGGTACAGGTCGGCTGAGTGGTGACCTCCGGAACGTAGTTGTGTCCGAGTTTTGCAATGTCGGTGACGTCCTTGGTCGCGGTCTTCTCGCCGGCTTCGATCTTGTCGGGAGAAGTCATCGCGGCCGGGGTGACCTTCGCCGTGTAGGTGGTCGTACCCATCGCTTCGCAGGTGGCGGCGGTCTTGACGGCGCTCGTTACCGTTGCAGAGTAACTGACCGTGTGCTTGCTGTCGTTCGAGCAGGTGTAGAGCGCGGTCGCCGTCTTGCCGTCCTCGGCAAATGTAATGGAGGTGAACTTGTAGTCGTGTCCGAGTTTGGCGATATCGGTGACGTCCTTG
>CADBPA010000027.1 GCA_902796505.1 uncultured Ruminococcus sp. | reverse complement strand
TTATTCTGCTTGATATTATATCCACTATTTTCAATTTTATATCGTATATAAAGAATCATATATCCGATGACGGACGAAAGGGTGATCCCGGCGACGCTCAAAGCGGAGATCAGATGCGGCGGCAGAGCAAGCGATGCGCCGATCCTCGCAAAGAGGATCCCGAACAGAAAACGGACAACCCCCTCCGCCGTTTGCGAAAGCGCGATCGAGCCGAATCGCTCTTCCCCGTTCAGGTATCCGCGCAGAACGCCGGAAAGCGCGACAAAGAAAACCGAAGGCGCGATCGCCAGCATCGAAAAGAAGGCGCTGCGGTTTCCGATGAGATACGCGATCGGCCCGGAAAGGCAGAAAAAGGCGGCGGTCAGAAGTGCGCCGGCAAGGAAGAACATCCGGGTACAAACGGCGAACACCTTCGCTTTTTCCGCCTCGGCGTCTTCCCCGCCGTCCGCGTTTTTTGCGCCTACCATCACGGCGACCGCTTTCGGAACGCCGGTCGAGCACAGCAAATAGAAAAACGTGTAGACGGTGTAAGCGGCGTTGAAATAGCCCATTCCCTCGTCGCCGAGCAGGTGCGAAAGCGAGATCTTATAGAGCAGGCCGAGAACTTTCAGCAAAACGACCGAAAAGGTCAGTACGGCGGCGCCCCGAGCGATGCCCCCGGATCTTGTATTCTTTTGTTTCATACGCCCTCCCCGGATCGGATTCAGCCATAGAAAAAGGCCTACCCGATTTATATGAGCAGGCCTTCGTCATTATGTTTTTTCGGTGTAAAAATCCACGATCTGTTCGGCGATGCCGGGCTTCACGCCCTCTTTTCCCGCCTTCCGATCCTCATGCTCGCGCAGATATTCGTAGGGGTACTTCGGGGTGAAGAGCCGGACGATCCTGCGGTCGCCGCCCGGATCGTCTTGGCGCAAAAGCTTTGTGACCGCGCCGGCGCCGGCGGCGAAGATCGGCTGTTTTTCTTCCATCATATAAATATTATACAGCCCTTCGTGCCCCTCTTTCGCGTATCCGACGTTCTCCTGATTTGCGACCGTATTTTTCTGACGGTACATGTAGTAGGGCTTATAGCCGGAAAATTTCATCTTGATCTGCGAATAGGAAACGCATTTTCCGGCTTCCCCGCCGGTCAGCGAATAGACGTCGTTGCCGGAACGGAGAAGATCCGCCGCACGCTTGACGCAGAAGGTATGTACCGTGATATTGGTCGGATCCAGCTCGACGATGCGGTCGACGGTTTCGGAGAAATTCTTGAAATCGTCTCCCGGAAGTCCGGCGATCAGATCGACGTTGATATCCCGGATGCCGCTTTTTTTCGCGCAATCATAGGCACGGTAAAAGTCCTCGACGGTGTGCCGGCGGCCGACTTCGCGCAGAATATCGTCGTTCAGCGTCTGGGGATTGACGCTGACGCGCGTCACGCCGTATTTTGCCGCGACCGCGAGTTTTTCTTCGGTGATGGTATCCGGTCTGCCGGCTTCGAGCGTAAACTCTTCGAGCGAGGCGACGTCGGTGTTTTCGCAGATTTTCGACAGCAGTTTTTCCAGCTGCGACGGGTCGAGAGTCGTCGGCGTTCCGCCGCCGATATAGACGGTGGAGATCGTCATCCCGACCTTGCGGATCGCTCCGAACAGCTCGTCAAGATCCTCGCAGAGCGCATTCACGTAATCGTCGATCATCGAGAGCAGGCGGGGCGTCGTATAGGAAACGAAACTGCAATAGGCGCATCGCGTCGGGCAAAAAGGGATCGAGATATAGACCGAGCAGGAGTTTTTCGGCATTCTGCGAAGAAGTTTGCGCTCGGTGGAAGCGACCGAAACGACAAGAGACGCCTTCTGCGGATTCAGAAAGTATTCGTCGCGCAGGATGCGCTTGGAGCGCAGGATGCCCTTCCCCTGTTCGAGAAAGGACATAGCGATTTTCGAGGGGCGCACGCCGGTCAGGATCCCCCACGGCGGAATATGGCCGAGCAGGGTTTTTCCGGCGGCAAAAAGCGCGCGGCCGGCGGCGACGTTCTCCTTGGTCGTGATGGTTTCTTCCTCCGCCGTGACCTGCGCCGTCGCCTCGCTGACTTTGTCGTTCAGCTTGATGGAAGCGTAGGCGTTCGCCGCGCCGGACTTGTCGGTATAGACGTTGACCGAAACCTCCGGAACGCCCTCGCCCGGCTGTTCGTGTTCGCCGAAGGTCGAGCCGGGGAAAAAGACGAGGCAAAGCGTTTGCGCGTAGTACTCGCTGATATTGCCGTCAAGATGCAGGATCATACCGTTGTTTTCCTTCCGTTCTGCAGGATTTCGGAGCGCATGACGATGGTGACCGGTCCGTCGGTGGACAGTTCGGTGCGCATATCCGCGCCGAAAACGCCGGTTTCCACGTGAAAGCTTTCTCTGAGACGTGAAACAAAGTATTCGTAAAGACGATCGGCGCGCCCGGGTTCTTCCGCCGCGAGATAATCCGGGCGGTTTCCGTGCGCGTAATTTGCGGCAAGCGTGAAATTCGATACGACGAGGATCTCTCCGCCGATATCCGCGACCGAGAGATTCATTTTCCCGTCCGGATCCGAAAAGATCCGCAGTTTCGCGATTTTTGCGGCGAGCAGATCGGCGTCCCGCTCTTCATCTCCTTTGAGAACGCCGAGCAGGAGATAGAGACCTCTCCCGATCCTGCCTGCCGGGGCGCCGTCCGCCGTGACGGACGCCGAAAAGACGCGTTGAACGACAGCAACCAATTCGAGTCTCCTTTCAATAGGTGAATCCGCGTTCCACCGAGATGACCGCGGGGATGGAGCGAAGTTTTGAAACGATCTGATCGTAGTGAGCGGTATTGCGGCAGAAAACGACGAGCGAAACGGTGATCGCGCCGTTTTTGCTCTGCTGCGTGCTGATCTGATGGATGGAGACCTTCATCTCGGCCAGCGTGGTCGAGATCGCGGCGATCACGCCGATCTGATCCTCGACGGCGATCTTCAGATGCGCCTCGTAGTTTTCCTTGGTATTTTCGCTGTTTTCCCATTCGGCTTTCACCCAGCGGGAAAGGTTTTCTTCCGATTTTGTCGAATGCTCCACGTTCGGGCAGTCGATCTTGTGGACCGAAACGCCGTAGCCTTTGGTGATAAATCCGATGATCCGGTCTCCCGGAAGAGGATTGCAGCATTTCGCGAATTTGACCTGATAGCCGCGCTGCCCGTCGATCAGAACTCCGTCTGCGGAAGATTTTCTGCCGGAGGATTCGGTCAGTTTGACCTTGGAGATCTCCTCCTCGGTCGTCGCCGGTTTCGGGATATCCGACTCTTCGAGTTTGTCGAATTCCGCGCGGATCTTCGGCAGAAAACGCGAAAGCGAGATCCCGCCGAAGCCGAGGGTGTTATAGAAATCGTCCACGTCGTTGATCCCGACGCGGCGGCCGACCGTCAGAATGATCTCATTCAGCTGACTGTCGGTATATTTCTTGCCGAGTTTTTTAAGTTCCCGCTCGACTTCCAGACGGCCGAGCAGAATGTTCTCGCTTCTCTTCTCTTTTTTGAACCATTGCCGGATCTTCGAGCGCGCCTCGCCGGTTTTGACGATGCCGAGCCAATCTCTGCTCGGACCTTTCGATCCCTGCGAGGTGATGATCTCGACGATATCGCCGTTCTGCGGAACGCGATCGATCGGAACGATCGTGCCGTTGATCTTGGCGCCGACCATCTTGTTGCCGACGGCGGAATGGATCGCATAGGCGAAGTCGATGACCGTCGATCCCTGCGCGAGCGAGATCACGTCGCCTTTCGGAGTAAAGACGAAGGTCTCGTCGTGGAAAATATCGGTCTTGAAGGAGCGCATGAACTCGTCCGGATCGCGGGTGTTTTCATCCGATTCGAGAAGTTTTGCGATCCAGCGCAGTTTTTCGTCGATCTGCGCGTCGGACTGCTCGCCGGATTTGTATTTCCAATGCGCGGCGATACCGTATTCGGCCTCCTCGTGCATCTTTTTCGTGCGGATCTGCACCTCAAACGGAATGCCGGATTTGCCGATGACCGTCGTGTGAAGCGAACGGTAAAGGTTCGGCTTCGGCGTGGAGATATAATCCTTGAATCTGCCCGGTACCGAGCGGAACATCTCGTGGACGTATCCGAGCGTCGTGTAGCATTCCAGTTCTGTCTCCACGATGACGCGGACGGCGTAAAAATCATAGATCTCATCGAAGGACTTGTTGTTCGTATACATCTTCCGATAGAGGCTGTAAACCGATTTGACGCGCCCCTCCATCGTGAAATGAATATCGTTCTCCCGAAGCTTCTCCGAAAGCATTTCTTTGGCTTCTTCGATAAAATTCGAGCTCTGACCGTATTTTTTCTCGATGGCGGACTGCACCTCGGCGTATCCGATCGGATCGAGATAGTAAAGGCTGAGATTTTCGAGCTCCTGCTTGATGCGCTGCATACCGAGCCTGTGGGCGAGAGGCGCGTAGATATACATCGTTTCCAGCGCGATGGCGCGCTGTCTGTCCTCTTTTTTCGCCGAAAGCGTGCGCATATTATGCAACCGATCGCAGAGCTTGATGAAAATCACGCGGATGTCCTTGTTCATCGCAAGAAGCATCTTGCGGATGTTTTCGATGTGCGCCTCTTCCTTGTCCGCGACCTGGACCTGGATGATCTTCGTCAGCCCGTCCACCAGCATCGCGACCTCCCCGCCGAACATTTTGCGCAGGATGTCGAGATTGGTTTTGTCCGAACAGTCCTCGACGGTATCGTGGAGAAGAGCGGCGCAAATCGAGTCGGTGTCCAGCCCGAGCTCCGCCACGATCACCGCGACGGCGACCGGGTGAGAAATATAAGGCTCTCCGCTCTGGCGGAACTGCCCTGCGTGAAGCCCGGCGGCGTAGTCGAAGGCCTTGCGGATCTTTTCGAGATCGTAGGTGTGTTCGCTCTTTTCGATCGCTTCGAGAAGCGGGCGAAATTGCTCCTGATAATTGTTTTCTTCGTTCATCGTTTTTCTTATGACGGATCGTCGGTTTTGCCGGAGGAACGCTGCTGCGCGCGCAGACGGCGCAGCAGACCGGATTTCTCCAGATCCGTCTTCCCTGTGGTATACTGAACGCGGAAGCGGTAGACCTCTTCTTCGCGCTCTTCAATATTCATAATATTCATCTCATGAAAAATTTTCATGATCACTTTCAGTTTGATATATCCGATCGGCGCGCCTTTCGTATACGCCGGCAGACCGGAGAGGATCTCTTTGTGCGAAAGGACGTCCACGCCGGAGCGGACGGAGGCGAGGATCAACCGGTACACGGCGGCAAAATCGTCATGCGTCGGCAGGACGTTCTCGTCCTCCGAAAAGGGCTCTCCGCTCCAGATTTCCGAGAATCGTTCCCGCTCGCGCCGGTCGGCGCGGATCTGGCGCTCGGACGGGCGAATGTCCCGGACGATGATCTGTACCGTCCTTCTGCCGAGATATTCGTTGATATCGACGTGGAACAGGACGTCGCACAGATCGCCGACCGCGACCGGAAGAGACGAGGGCGGCATGGAAAAATACATTCCGGTGAGGATCGCCGTGCCGTCGGTAAAGACGATGCGGGAGTGCTTCCCTTCGCCGACGCCGGAAATCTCGGAGATCGGGATATCGCGCATCACGAAGGTCGGGATCGGGTTGCCGACGCCGAAAGGCTCGAGAATGCCGATGGAATCTGCGAAATCGATGGTCAGATCGCAAAAGCGCACCTCGCAGTCCGCCTCCACCGTCGGAACGAGATCGTTCCCCGAAAAGACCGACGCGGCGTAACGGTTGATGCGCTCGCGGAACGCCGGGAGTTCTCCTCTTGTGACCGAGAGACCGGCGGCAAGTTCGTGTCCGCCGAATTTGACGAGATGCTCGCTCGCGTCGCAGAGCGCGTCCACGAGATTCAATCCCTTGATGCTTCGTCCGGAGCCTTTGCCGACGTCTTCGGGGGACGGTTCGTCGGAAAGCATTCCGCCTTCAAACGAGATGAGGATCGACGGGCGGTAAAACTTTTCGGTGATCCTTGAGGAGACGATCCCGATCACGCCGTGATGCCAATGATCGCCTTCGAGGACGATGACCGGCATATCGCCGTAGCCGCGCTCCTCGATCAGCCGGTAAGCCTCCTGAGTGATCCTGTTTTCTTGATTCTGCCGCTCTCTGTTTGCCTCGCAAAGCGAGCGGGCGATCTCGAAGGCCGAGTCGTAATCCTCCGAAAGAAACAGTTCCACGGCGTCGGACGCCGAGCGGATACGGCCGGCGGCGTTGATCCGCGGAGCAAGCGTGAATCCGATGTAGCTCGAAGAGATCTTCGGGCGTTTTTTCTTCTGCGAGGAGGGGCGATCGGTATGCATCGACGCCGCGTCGATCAGCGCGGCGAGCCCGACGCGCTCGAAGGACTGAATGCGGCGGAGTCCGTATGCGACGATCAGGCGGTTTTCCCCGGCGATCGGCATCACGTCCGCGATCGTTCCGATGGCGACAAGATCCGCGTATCGCAGAAGCACCGAACGGGCGATCTCGGCGGAAGAAAGCCCGGTGATCCGCTCCTCGCAGGCGCAGATCAGTTTAAAGACCACGCCGACTCCGGCGAGATCCTTGAACGCATAGGGGCAGTCCGGGCGGTGCGGATTCACCATCGCGCAGGCGTCCGGCAGATCCGCGCGGCATTCGTGATGATCGGTGATGACGAAATCGATGCCGATGGAGGAGGCGTAGCGCACTTCGTCGTTCGCCGTAATGCCGGTGTCCACCGTGACGATCAAGGTCGTTCCGCGCTCTTTGATCAGATCGATCGCCGGTGCGGAAACGCCGTATCCCTCCCCGATGCGGTTCGGAATATAATAATCGACGTTCGCTCCGATCGAGCGAAGATAAAGGTAGAGCGTGCAGACCGCGGTCACGCCGTCCACGTCGTAATCGCCGTAGATCGTGATCTTTTCATGATTGCAGATCGCCGTCCGGATGCGCGCCACGGCGCGGTCCATATCCTTCATGGTATACGGCGCGCAGAGCATCTCGTCCTCCATATAGAGGAATTTTTTGGCGGCCTGCGGCGTGGTATAACCGCGGTTATAGAGCAGTTTTGCGATGATCGGATCGATTCCGAGTTCGGATGAAATCGCGCGGGACGCCGTATTTTCGGCTTCGGATGCGGTCGATTTCAGTACCCATTTTTTCTCCTTTGTTTTTTCTTTCTGAAGCATTTATTATGAAACCATTCGTCGGGCGTAAGCCCGCCTTCCGTTATTATTAATCAAATTGACCGGTCTTGGTTTCACCCGGTGATCGCAGGAGCGTATTTGCGGATCACGGCAAACGCCGTACGGATCCCGTCAATGGCGGCGCTTGTGATGCCGCCCGCGTAGCCGGCGCCTTCGCCGGCGGGATAGAAATTCGGAATACCGGGGATCGCCCGCGTTGCGGGATCTCTCGGAATGCGGATCGGAGAACTCGTTCTGGTCTCCGCCCCGGTCAGAAGCGCATAGGGCGCGGCAAAACCGGAAATTTTGCGATCAAAGTCCGAAAGCGCCGAACGGATCGAGGCGCAGACGAAGGACGGCAGATAGGAATCCGGCATCGCAAGGCGGATCCCGCCGTTCATATAAGTGGGTTTCACGAGACTCGGCTCGTGCGAGAGTTTTCCTTCGAGGAAATCGCCGACCGTGACGGCGGGCGCGGAATAGTCCGAGCCTCCGGCGAGATACGCCGCGCGTTCGATCCCGCGCTGAAAGGCGATGGCGGACTCCGGGGTATCGCCGTAGTCCGAGCGGAATACCGAGCAGGCGACGGCGCAGTTGGAGTTTTCCCCGTCGCGCTTATGTTCGCTCATCCCGTTGACGACAACGCCGCCCTCTTCGCTTGCCGCGGCGATCACGCTGCCGCCGGGACACATACAAAACGTATAAACGCCGCGCGCTTTCGTCGCGGTCGACAGCGTATATTCGGCGTGGCCGAGGCGCGGGTCGGGATCGGAACCGTACATCGCGCGGTCGATCAGCCGCGCCGGATGCTCGATGCGCACCCCGACCGAAAAGTCTTTCGGCAAAAGAAGGATCCCGGAGGACGTCAGGGAAAGATAGGTATCCCGCGCGCTGTGCCCGATCGCAAGGATCAGAGCGCCGGCAGGAAGCGTTCCGCCGCTCGTTTCTACGGCGTAAACGCCGTCGGCGCCGATCAGGGGGCGAAGGAATCGGGTGTGATAGAGAATTTTTCCGCCGAGCGATTCGATATGCGAAAGCATCCGATCCACCACGCCGGAAAGAATATCCGTGCCGATATGCGGTTTTGCAAGATAGAGAATTTCCTTCGGCGCGCCGAATTCGACGAAACGGCGAAGGACGTAATGCGACAAGGGATCCGAAACGCGGGTGATCAGTTTTCCGTCCGAGAAAGTCCCGGCGCCTCCGGCGCCGAACTGGATATTGTCCTCGGAAGAAAGGATGCGTTCTTTTTGAAAACGGTCGACGGCGCGTTTACGCTCTTCCACTTTTCCGCCCCGTTCGAGAAGGATCGGAGCGTATCCGGCTTCCGCCAGCAGGAGCGCGGCGAAAAGACCGCACGGGCCTGTCCCGACGACGACCGGATCTGCCGAGATCTTTTCCGTCCCGGGAGACGGGATCGGCTCTTCCTCCGCGAGAAGCGAAAAATCGCGCGTGAACGCCTCGCTTTTGAGATAGGACTCCGGAATTTTCGGAAAACTCCCCTCGACGGCGACCGAATAGACGAATCGGATCTCCGGCTTTTTTCTCGCGTCCACCGAGCGGCGGAAAATGCGATAGGAGGCGTCGGGCGGAAGAAGCCCCGCCCGCCTGAGTTTTGAGGCAGAAACCGAAAACGCCTCTTCGTAAGAGGCGTCAACGGGAAGAGCGATATGATTTACGATCAAAGCGCGGATCGGTGAACTCATCTTAACCTCTGAAAATCAGGGAGGCAAGGGCCGGCGCCGCGCCGGGGACTTCCCTGTGATATTGTGCCAAAAGCCAGATCAGGACCGCCGAGGCAAAAGCGGCGAGCGCCAGAAGAACGGTTTTGACGATCTTGGCAGTCATTTTTTTATTCATGGATCTTCCTCACAAATTCCGATGAAAATCAATCCGGATCGTCCGCGCCGTCGATCTCGGCGGACTTTCCGATCAGTTTTCCCTGCAGATAACGGCGCAGAGATTCCGGCGTGAAATCGCGGATCAGATCGCAGTCGTATGCGACCGAAATAATCCCGGTCTCCTCCGAGACGACGATGGTGATCGCGTCGCTGCTCTCGCTCATGCCGATCGCCGCGCGATGGCGCGTTCCGAGATCGGAATCCACGTCGCTTCTCCTCGTCAGAGGAAGGAGGCAGCCGGCGGCTTCCACGCGCGCGTCGGTAATGATCACAGCGCCGTCGTGCAAGGGGGCTTTATTAAAAAACAAATTGCGAAGCAGATAGGCGTTGACGTCCGCATCGATCACGATCCCGGTGGAAACAATATCTTCGAGATTGACGCTGCGGGAAATGACGATCAGCGCACCGGTCTTTTCGGCGGCAAGCGAACCCACCGCGCTGCAGATATTGTCGATCGCGCGGTAATAAAGCTTTTTCTTCTTGCGGGAATCCCCGAAACTCAATATTCCGTTGATCGAACCCGTCCCGATCCGCTCGAACAGCTCGCGAAGCTCCGGCTGAAAGAGGATCAGCAGCGCGAGAACGCCGTAATTGAAGATTCCGGCGAACACCGCCTCGGTCGCGCTCAAGCCGACCAGAGAGGAAACGGCGTAGCAGGCGAGATAGACGGCAACGCCGATCAGGATCGCCGAGGTCTTCCGGTTCACAAGAAAACGGAAGATAAAGAAAAGCAGAACGGACAGAAGCAGGATATCGATCGCGTCCAGAAAATCGAACTGCGAGAAGGAACGCCCGACGGAAGAAAAGAAGGAAGAAAAGGCTTCCCCGATGCCGCGGCGCGCCGCATTCAGGAATATATTCATAGGAGTCGTCTCCGTATTATCAAATTCAAATCTGCCGTAAAAACGGTGATGTTAAATATATTATATCATATAACTTGCTATTTTGCAACCACTTTACAAGATTTTTTTCGGAAAAACATTTTCTTTCGTTTTTTGCGTTTTCTCTTGACATTTGCAGAAGAAAGGTGTATAATTGTCTCAAATGAGACAAAAGAGAGGCCGGATATGAATCGCATCGACCTGACTTTTCTGAAAAAACTGTATCTTTTCCGGGATATGCCGGACGAGCAGATCCTTCGGGCGGCCGAAGAATTTCCGGGGCGGACGGTCACGTTTGCGAAAGGCGAGCGGATCGCTTCTCCCGACGACGTCTGCCGGCGGATCGGTTTTCTCGTGCGCGGCGAATGCAGCGTCGTGCATCCGCGCGGAGAGGACGATCTGCTCCCGATGCCGATGAATACGCTCCGGCCGTCGGACGCTTTCGGGGTAATGACCGTTTTCGCAAAGAACGAACGTTTTCCTTCCGTAATCGTAGCAAAAACCGAGGCAGAGATCCTCTTTTATACGGAAGAAGAGATGCTTTCTTTGATGACAAAACACCCCTCCGCCGCGATCGCGACCGCGCGGTTTCTCGCCGGAAGAATCGCTTTTCTGAACAGGAAGATCGATAATTTTTCCGGCAGATGCTGTGAAGAAAAACTCTCTTCGTTCCTGCTCTCCGAATATGAGAAAAAAGGCGACCGCTTCGCTTTTTCGGCTCTTTCGGCGGCAAGGCAGCTCAACATCGGGCGCGCCTCGCTCTACAGGGCTCTCGATCACATGAAAGAAGAGGGGATCCTCTCTTTCGAGAACAGGACCGTCTGCATTGTAAATCCGGAGAAACTCCGAAAAAATAAGAAAGGCAACTGAAATGAAAAAACTCCTCGCACTCCTCCTTCTCCTCACCCTCGCGCTCGCGTCCGCCTTCTCGCTGGTCTCCTGCGAGAACACCGACGACGAAAAAGACGAAACGCCCGCGACCGCCGACGACGAAACCGTGATCCGCATCGGCGTCATGGCAGGTCCGACCGGAATGGGTATGGCAGCCCTGATGCAGGACGAGACCAAAGCCGCCCGATATGATTTCCGCGTATACAGCGATCCCTCGATCGGCGTCGCCGATCTCTCGGCAGGCAAGCTCGATATGCTCTGCCTTCCGACGAACACCGCCGCAAATCTCCACGCAAAGACCGGCGCAAAGGTCCTTGCGATCAACTGCCTCGGCTCGCTCTATCTTGTGACGGGCGAGGGCGAAACCGTCGCTTCCCTTTCGGATCTGGAAGGAAAAACCGTCTATACCAGCGTTCCCGGCTCGACGACCGGCCTGATCCTCACCCATCTGCTTTCGCTCGCCGGCGTAAACGCTGCGATCGAGACGGTGGCGGATCACGATTCGCTTGTCGCGAAGGTCGCAAAGGGCGAGGCTTCGCTCGCCGTTCTTCCCGAACCGAAGGTCACCGCGCTGACGATGCAGAATTCCGCCGTCAAGGTCGCCCTGAACCTTTCCTCCGAATGGGAAAATCTCTCCGAAAGCCCGCTGACGATGGGCTGCATCGTCGTGCGCGACGCGTTTCTCGGCGAGCATCGCGCGATCACCGAGCGCTTCATGGACGACTATAAAGCCTCCATTGAATATATCGGAAACAAAGAGAATCACGACGCCGCGGCGCAGATGATCGTGGACGCCGGCGTTCTTCCGAAACTCCCGATCGCAAACAAGGCTCTGACCAATCTTTACGGCTCGATCGTCTATCTTGACGGCGCGGAGATGAAAGCCGCGCTGGAAGGATTCTACGAGGCGATCGGTCAGGCGAAGCCGGCAGACGCCTTCTATTTCAGCAAATAATTCTCCGAAAGGACGGCAAACGCCATGCCCGAAAAAAAGAAAAAGCCGCAGCGGCTCGCTCTTCTGAAAAAGACCGGCATCGCGCTTGCCGTTCTTCTCTTCTGGCTTGCGGTCTGGCAGATCGCCGCGATCGCGGTGCGCGCAAAATATAAGGTCGATTTTATCCTGCCGACCGTTCCCGAAACCGTCCGGGCGCTGATCCGCCTGATCCCGACCGCGGCGTTCGCGAAGGCGGTGCTCTCCTCCGTTCTGCGGATTCTGGCAGGCTTTCTCTTCGGCTGTGTTCTCGCGATCCTGCTCGCCTTTCTGACGCATTACGTCCGCATTGCCGAACGCCTGATCGCCCCTGTTATGACGGTGATCCGCGCAACGCCGGTCGCTTCCTTTATTATGGTACTCTGGATCCTGCTCGACGAGCGGTCGGTCCCCTCGGCGATCGCGATCCTGATGGTGATGCCGGTGATCTGGCAGAATCTCTCGAACGGTTTTTCGGCGCAGGACGGGCAGCTCGGAGAGGTCCTGACGGTGTTCGGCGCCTCTCCCATCAAACGCTTTCGCCTGCTGACGCTGCCGGCGCTCATCCGCTATCTGATCCCCGGGATCCTGACTTCGGTCGGCCTCGCGTGGAAAGCGGGGATCGCCGCCGAGATCATCGCATATACGAAAAATTCCATCGGAAGCGCGATCAAAAACGCGAAAGATACTCTCGAAACGCCGACGATGTTCGCCTGGACTCTCTGCGTGATCCTTCTGAGCCTCGTTTTTGAAAAGGCGATCTCGATGATCGCGCGGCGGTACGAAAAAACGAAAAAGGAGGAGAGGCCGTGAAACGCATCGAAAATCTCAGCAAAAGCTACGGCGAAAAAACGCTTTTCCAAAATCTTTCCTATGAGTTTCCCGACCGCGGCTGCGTGCTGATCCGCGGCGATTCGGGCGCCGGAAAAACCACCCTGCTCCGCATTCTCGCGGGGCTGGAAAAAGCCGACGAAGGATCTGCCGGCGGATTTGCCGGAAAATGCGCCGTAGCATTTCAGGAATACCGTCTCTTTCCGCAGCTGACCGCGCTCGCAAACGTCACCGAAGTTTCCTTCGGCGATCGGGTGACCGCAGAGCAGACCGAAGCAGCAAAGGCGCTTCTGCTCCGCCTCGGATTCACCGGGGAAGATATGAAAAAAAGACCGGATCAGCTCTCCGGCGGAATGAAACAACGCGTGAATCTCGCCCGCGCCCTGCTCTCGGAAAAGGAAGTTCTTCTGCTCGACGAACCGACCAAAGAGCTGAACGACGAGCTGGCGCAGAAGGTGCGGCAGATGATGAAAGAAGAGGGAGAGCGGCGGCTCGTCGTCCTCGTCTCCCACAGCGAAAAAGATCTGGAAACGTTCGGAGAAAACGTCGTCCGTCTTTGATCATTGAGTGATGGAAAGCTTCCAAAAACGCCGTCCGGCTTTGCTCGTCGGACGACGTTTTTTCTTTATTTTTTGCCCGGACCGGGCTTTCTGTTTTCATAGATCCCGAAGTCGGATCCCAGAACAGACGCTTTCAAAATCGCCGCAGAGCCGTATTTCTGCCTGATTTTTTCAACGATAATTTCATTATTTTTCTTTTTTGCCGTCGTTTCCTCTTTTTCTTCAAAGAGCGAGATCTGCTCCGACGCCGCGTCGGCACGCGCAAGATTCTGCGCCGCCACCGTGATCATCCGGATCGGCTTCCCCGTCCGGAAAAACGCGTGCAGGATCCGCTTCGCTTCGGCGGCGAGATCGGAGGCGAGATCGGTCGGCGAGGCGAGCGTTTTCTGCTTGGAGGAGGACTGCAGTTTCTGATCCTTGACGGTCAGCGCCACCCCGGAGGCAACGAGTCCGTACCGGCGCAGCCGCATCCCGATCTCCTCGCAGAGATAATCGATGGCGATCTCGGCGTCCTCGGTGCTCGTCAGGTCTCTGCGGAAGGTGAAGCCGTTGCTGACGCTCTTCGCGTCCTCCCGTTCGGGCGAAACCGGGCTGTGCTCTTCTCCGTTTGCGTATTCCGCAAGCGCCGCGCCGGCGACGCCGAAACGGTCGGTCAGAAGTTCTCTCGAGGCGTGCGCCAGGTCTCCGACCGTGCGGATCCCCATCCCGATCAGCGCCGCTTCGGTCTTTTTGCCGACGAAAAGGAGAGAGCCGACCGGAGCCGGCCAGACGATCTCTCGATAGTTCTCTCTTGAGATCACCGTCACGGCGTCCGGTTTTTTATAATCGCTTCCGAATTTTGCAAATACTTTATTGAAGGATACGCCGATCGAAACGGTGATCCCGATCTCCTCTTTCACCCGCCTGCGGATCTGCTCGGCGATCTCGTATCCGCTGCCGATCAGGCGGCCCGCCGTCACGTCAAGCCAGGATTCGTCGATGCCGAACGGCTCGATGAGGTCGGTGTAATCGGCGTAGATGCTGCCGACGCGGCGGGAATATTCCATATATAGGCGATGATGCGGTTCGGCGATGACGAGTCCCGGACATTTCCGCTTTGCCGAGGCGACCGTCTCCGCGGTCACGATCCCGAATTTCTTTGCGCGGTCGTTCTTGGCAAGGACGATGCCGTGCCGATCCTCGCTGCTTCCGCAGACCGCCATCGGTACGTCGGCAAAAGCGGGATTCACCGCGGTTTCCACCGAGGCGAAAAAGGAATTGCAGTCGCAGTGCAGGATCACCCGATCCCGCGTCTCTTCCCCGCTCATCGTTCGCCGTCTCCCGGAAGGCGTCTTTTTCTCGGCTGTGCCGTCCCTTCCTTCAGCGTGAAGCAGAATTCCGAGCCGTCCGAAAGATCCGGAGTCAGCCAGATGCGCTCGCCGTGCGCGTCCATGATCGTCTTGCAGATATAGAGACCGAGACCGACGCCCTGCTTATCGAGCCCGCGGCTCTGATCGACTTTATAGAATTGTTCAAAAATATGCGGCGCCTCCTCGCGGCTGACGGCAAGCCCTTCGTCATAGACCGAAACGGTGATCTTCTTTCCCTCGGTGCGGCGGATCGCGATGGAGAATCTGCCGCCCTCTTTTGCGAATTTGATGGCGTTATGGCAGAGATTGTACAAAACCTGATAGACGGCGTCCTGATCGCCGTAGGCAAACATTCTGTCCTCTTCCGCGTCGAAGCTGACGTCCAGCCCCTTCTCATTGATTTTTTGCTCGAACGAAATGAGAATGAGGCGCGAAACTTCGGTGATATCGAAATCGGCGAAAACGAATTTTCGCTCGCCGGACTGAAGCCTCGAGACGTCGAGCAGCTCGGAAACGAGCCTCGAAAGTCTGTGCACTTCGGAGGAGATCAGCCCGAGATAGTGTTCCTGCTTTTCCGGCGGGATCGCGCCGGAATTGATGCCGTCGATAAAGCCCGCGATGGTCGTCATCGGCGTGCGCAGATCGTGCGAGACCGAGGCGAGGAAGGAGTTTCGCATCTTATCGTAGTTTTCCAGCGATTCCGCCATATTGTTGAACGCACCGCCGAGTTCGGCGACCTCGTCCTTTCCGTATACCTTGACGCGGGCGGAGAAATCGCCTTTGGCGAATGTTTCTGCCGCAGTCGTCATATTGCGCAGCGGCTGAATGATCTTCTGCGTCATAAAATAGACGGCGATCATCGCGGCAAGCATCACGAGAAGCGAGGAGGTGAAAACGACTCTCTGCGTGGTGGCGATCAGGTTGTCCTCGCCCGTTATATGGGAAAGCGCGAGCGCATAGCCGCAGACCGTCCCTTCATACCGGATATCGGTCCCGTAAATCAGATACGGCAGATCGCCGCCGTTGTAAAGGAAGCCCTCCCTGACGTAAAACTCGCTCCCCATATTATCCGTGACGCGGAAGGAGGAGATCTCCATATTGCCGAGACCTTCTTCGCTGTTCTGATAGGTGATCGGCGTCACCGAGCCGGTCTCCTCGTCGTGCGCGCCGACCGTCGTCAGAAGGATCTCGCCGGAGGGAGAGAGCAGGATCACGTCGATATCCGGATCGCGCTCGACCATCGTCTGGATCTTGATGGACGGAACCTTCGTTTCCACGTATTTCTTCAGATCCGAAACGTTATTGTCCTGCACCGATTTCGAGACGGTCAGGGCGGTGATGGTCAGGCGCTCTTCCCTCTCGTCGGCGGCGTAAGAACGGATCATCGACGTGATGATCAGCGAAAGGACGACAAAGCTCGTCACGATAATGACGGCAAACGCCAGAACGTATTTGAAAAACGTACTTTTCATCGATACCACGGCGGGCGAAAACGACGCGCCGGAACCTCCATCTTTTACTTCTATCCTATCATAGCACATTTTCGCGCCGCTTGTCAAATATTTTTGCAAAATTCGATTGACTATTTTTTTCTTTTATGTTATAATGTTTTGAAAACGTTTGTAAATCTACAGGAAAAGGACCAAACCATATGATCGTTACAAGATTTGCCCCCAGCCCTACGGGGTATATGCACATCGGAAATCTCCGCACCGCGCTCTATTCCTACCTCATTGCCAAGCATGAGAACGGGAAATTCATCCTCCGCATCGAGGATACCGACCGCGAGCGTTTCGTCGAGGGAGCGACCGATATCATCAAGTCCACCCTCCGCATCACCGGGCTGAACTATGACGAGGGCCCGGACGTCGGCGGCGAGCACGGACCTTACGTACAGAGCGAACGCAAGGATATTTATCTGCGCTACGCGAAAAAACTCGTCGACTGCGGATGCGCTTATTATTGCTTCTGCTCCAAGGAGCGGCTCGAAAAATTGCACGA
>CADBPA010000026.1 GCA_902796505.1 uncultured Ruminococcus sp. | reverse complement strand
CAGTTGGGCTTTACCGCGATAAAGCCGTATTTGGTACCGAGACGGGCTTTCTGCGCCTCGATGACCGCAAGGTGAGCGTCGTTGATCTCGGGGATCACCATCGGAACGTCCTCGGTCCAGCGGTTGGCGGAGTTGTTCGAGACCACGGGGATCTCCGCCTTCGCATACCGCTCTTCGAGCGCACGCGTCTCGTCTTTCGGCAGATTGACGGCGCAGAAGACGAAATCGACCGCGGCGGCGATCGCCTCGACGTCCTCCGAAGAAACGACCTGCATTCCGGCGATCTTTTCGGGGCAGGGGACCTTCATCTTCCATCTTCCCTCTACCGCCTCGGCATAGCTCTTCCCTGCCGAGCGCGGCCCGGCGATCAGCATGGCGATCTCGAAATACGGATGCTCCGCAAGGAGCAGCACAAAACGCTGGCCGACCATCCCGGTCGCGCCCACGATACCGACTTTTTTCTTGTTCATGACGTTCACCTGTCTTTCTTTGAATAAATTGTTTTTATTCTAACACAGCCGCGCGCGCTTGTCAATGCCTTTCGGGGATTTTTTCGGGCGCGGCGTTCCGTTTTTGTTCACAGACGGAAGAAAAGCCGTGGGATCGCACGGCTTTTCTTTCTTCGGGATGTCGCTCTGTTCATTTGCGGATGATGCTGACGTTCTCCGGCGATACCCCGGTCGTCTCGTAGACGATCGTCAGGATCTGCGCGGTGTCCTTCGCCTGAAGCTCGCCCGCGCTGACGATCACGCTCACGCTGCCGTCTCCGATGATGGCGACGCAATCGTCAAAGCCCTTCGCCTTGACGAGAGACTCGATGTTCGCCTCGTTCTGAATATCGACGGCGATCTGCGAGATCTTGGTCTGTGCTTCGGACTTCGCCTCCTCGGTGGCGTCCGAGCTTGCGGTCACGAGCTTCAGGACGTCGAGCGCCTCGTCGCGCGACTGCTTGCGCGTCAGAGCGGTGGAGGTGAAGTAATTCTTCTCCTCTGCCGGGTTTGCCGAGGTCTGCTCGGCGGCGGTCTGCCGATCCTCCATATTGTCCTTGCCGTAACCGATCGCCGAGGTCGGATCGTAGAACCAGCGGTAGTTGAGATAGACGGCAAGCCCGATCAGAAGGACCGCGCTGAGGATGATGACGCTGCGGCCGGCGCGCGAGGAAAAGAACTGCTTTGTTTTTTCGGTTTTCATGGTGGTATCTCCTTGCTTTTTTGAGTTGTTATATGCTATGCCGCAGGGGACGGGGATATGACCGTTTTTTGCGCGTTTTTATCCCGACGGAAGAATACTGATGCGGTTTGCGCCGATGCCGTAGAGCGCGGCGATCATTTCGGTCAGCGCGGCGCGGACCTGCACCCGGTCTCCGCCCGTACAGACGACGCTGACGCCGGAAACCTTCGGCGGCTCTTCGTAAACGAGCTTTCCGCCGCTGTAGCTGCGCTTCGCGCCCCCCTCGAAGGTGATCATCACGCGGCATTTTCCGACGCCTTCGACCTCCCGGCAGAGCGCGGCGAGCTCTTCCTCGGCGGCCTCCCTTTGCGCGTCGAGCGGCGAGGACTCGTCGGTCTTTGCGGTATCCGTTCCCCTCCCGGCGAGGACGAGCAGAAGGATCCCTCCGATCAGGATCGGAAGAAGAACGCGGATCTCCTTTCTTCCGAGAAACCGTTTGATCTTTTCAGGCATAACCGATCTCCACCTCACATTCTCCGTAATGTTCTTCGACGTACTGCCGGATCCCGCGCAGGTCCGCCGTGCGCGCGCCGCCGGTGAGCAGAACGCGTATTCTTTCCGCCGTCATCTCCGGATAGGAAAACCCGGACGTCCGGACTTCGATCTCCTCTTCTTTCAGCGAAAACCGCCCGGCGACGGCTCTGCCGATCCCCTCTCCGTAGGCTTTTTCCATCAGCGCGGAAAACGCCTCGGCGCTCTCCGCGGAAGACTCCTGCGACAGCGGATCGGGATCGGCGGACAGAACGGTAAGTTCCCGGAGCGCGGGCAGATCGGCAAGCGGACGAACGGCGGCGAACAGAAGGATCACGCCGAGCGCCGCCGAAATACTCTTCGCCACAGGGCGGTCCTCCCCGGCGGTAAAGAAAGCGCCGGCGCAGGCGCAGAGCGCACAGACGAGCAGAAGGTCCGAAAAATAAGACGAGAGATTCACGCCGCCGTCACCCCGCTTTTCATAAACAGTACGATCTCCAGCACCGAGACCGCCGAGCAAAAGGAAAAGACCGCGATCAGCGCGTCCAGCGCGTGGCAGAAGCCGGTGAGGGCGCGCTCGCCGCCGCCCGCGCCGAGAAATCCGAGCAGGACGGTCGCGGCAAAGAGCGAAAGCCGGTAGAGGATCAGCTCAAAGAGCGGCGCGGCGAAGAGCGAGATCAGCGCGGCGACCGCCGACACGCCGAGTACACTGCGCAGATAGCCGACGCCGCCTCCGAGGATTCCGAGCGAGCCGGAGATCGTTCCCCCGACCATCGGGAGCATCCCGGCGGCGTATCGCGCGGCGCGCAGTGCGGCGCCGTCTTTGGCGGAAGCGACCGCCGACTGCAGGGCGAGGGTGGCGATCCAGAGAAAGGAGGCGAGTCCGAGCAGAAAGGAAAAGCATTTGCGCACCCTTGCGGCGAGCCGTTCGACGCGACCTGCCGCGTCCACCGCCGAGACCGGCGCGAGCGCGATCAGAAAGGAGACGAGCGGAAGCAGAAGCCCCTCGGCAAGCCTGCCGATCAGCGAGACCGAGAGCGTCACGCCCGCGCTCTGCACCGCCGCCGTGTAGATCCCTCCCCCTGCCGCCTGCACCGCCGCCATCACCGGGACGGCGTCCGAAAGAAAGGCGGTCAGCCCTCCGATATCCGCGATCACGCCGCGCAGAGCCGAGGTCAGCCCCGAAAAAAGAGGGAGACAGAGAACGCCCGCCGCGCCGGCGGAGATCGCCGGGGACAGACTGCCGGAGGGCGAAAACCGCTCGGCTGCCGCCAGCAGGACGGCGGTGCCGATCAGAAGAAAGAAAAAGGAAAGGATCGCGCCCCTGCGTCCGGAAAGTTCCTCGAAAATCCCGGAGAGAAGGCTCCCCAGACCGACCGACCGCACAAGCTCTTCCGCGCCAAAATCGCCGATCCCGGAGGGGATATCGCCGGGGATCAGTTCCTCGATCTGCCTCTCAAGATCCCGCAGAAGCGCCTCTTCTCCGCCGTCCGCGGTCTGCTCCTGCGCGGAAGAAGAGAAAGCGAGCAGAAAAAACAGCCCGGCGGAAAGGAGAAGAAAAAGCGCCGCACGCAGTCCTCTTTTCATCCGGAAAGTCCCTCCTCGAAGAGCGAAAGCCCTACCCCGACCGCCTCCGAAAGATAGGGAAAAACGATCAGGAAGATCTCGGCTTTCGCCGCCAGCGTGACCGCGCGGCTGACGCTCTTTTCCCCGATCTCCTCGCAGACCGAAGCGGTGAGCGAGGCGAGCGCCCCCACGCCGATGACCTTCAGCACCGCGCCCGCCGCCTCGCGGACGCCCGAACGCCCGGTCAGCGACAAAAGCTCCGAAACCGGCTCCGAAAAGCGTCCGGCGTATCCGAGCAGCAGTAAGATCCCGCAAAGCGCGGCGGCGACCGGCGCGCCGCGAAAGCCGAATTCGCGCAAAAGGAGCAGCGAGACGGCGGCGGTCAGCGCGGCGGCGCAGAGCGCCGGGAAAAGTCCCCCCTCCATCTCAAAGCCCGAAGACGGTGCGCACCGACTCGAACAGCTCGCCGAGTTTGCGGACGAGGAGCGCAAGCGCCGTCACGATCCCGACGAGCGAAACGAGAAGCGCCTGCTCGTCCCTGCCGGTCTTGGAGAGGATCTGGCAGACGACGGCGACGAGGATCCCGACCCCGGCGACCTGCATGATCAAAGCGACGTCCATATCCTTTTTCCTTTCGTTTTTTCTTACAGAAGCAGAAGCGTCAGCGCGACGGCTGCCGAAACCGGAAGCACCCGGCGAAGCCGGATTTCGCGCGAAAACGCGACACGCTCCCCCTCATAGATCGCCGTCAGCGCCGTGACGACCTGCTTTGCGCGGGCGAGTTCCTCCTCGCGAAAGCCCCCTCCGAAGCCCGACGCGAAATCCGAGAGGATCTCTTTGGTCCGCTCGCCTGCCGCGAGCCGTTCTTCGCACGCGCGATACGCCTCCGAAAAGAATCTTCCCTCTCTGAGCGCCGGGAGAAACCCCGCCTCTTCGAGCCGCGGCAGGCGCAGCGTGCAAAAGAGTTCCTCCGGCGGCGAAAGCCGGCAGCCGATCTCTTCGTACAACCGCTCAAAAAAGCGGATCCACTCGCGCAGCTCCTCCCGTTCGCGCGCCTTTTCTTTTGTGAGGATCGCCGAGACCGCGCCCCCGGTCAGGAGCAGAGCGAGCGCGCCGAGCAGGCGCAGCGACGCGGTCACCTTCCTCCTCCGATCGCCGAAAGCCGCCGGACGGCAAGGCTGCGCCTGCCGTCTTTTTGCAGAATTCCGGCGTACACGCGGAACGCCCCCGCCATCATCAGCGGCCGGATCGCCTCGGAGGAGGAGAGTTCCTCGAAGCTCGAAGCGTGCGCCGTGGCGATGAGCGGAACACCGACGCCGAGCGCGCAAAGCAGAGCGTCCGCCTCGTCCGCCGTGCCGATCTCGTCCGCCATCAGCAGTTCGGGGGAGAGCGTGCGCACCGCGAGGGCGATCCCCTCCGCTTTCGGGTATCCGCGCAGAATATCCGCCGAAGAGCCGCAGAGCAATTCGGGAGAAAACTCCTCCCGTTCGTCGACGATCACCAGCCGCGGCGGCGGAGACTCGCTTCCGATCCGCCTCGCCAGAGCGCGCAGGGCGGTGGTCTTTCCGCCCGCCGGGGGAGAATAGATCAGCATTCCGCGCCCGACGCCGCGGCGGTATTCTTCGTAGAGAAGATCGGCGACGTCCGAGCGATCGCCCGGCATCCGGAAGATCAGCGCCCCGATGTCCCCCACGCCGACCTGCCGACCGCCGTCGATCCTCGCCTGCCCGCAGATCCCGATCCGGATACCGCCCTTCATCGGCAGATATCCGGCGGCAAGCGTATCGCGGTAAGGGTAAAGCACGCCGCCCGCCGCGCGCAGAAGCGTCCGGGAAAGTTCGCTCTCCGGGACGGTCGAGGAGAGCAGAAGATTTTTTCCCGAAAGCAGCACCGACGCACGCCTGCCGGCTCGCAGGCGCAGTTCGCCGAGTCCCGCGGCAAAATCCCGGCGTGCCGCACCGAGGCGGAGCAGTTCCCGACGCACCGCGTCCGGAAGCACGGAAAGAAGGATCGAAAACGCCTGCCGGGTTTCCCGATCCGGACAAAAAATTTCGGGGAGCAACCGCAGATCCTCCTTTTTAAGAATTGTCCGAAAACAGTCGGTCTGAGCCGTCAAAAATTATGCAACTTTATTTTCATTTATCCCTTGACAAAAATTCAAGATTATGGTAAAATAATATCGAAATACAACGACATGCGTCGTAGCAAGGAGAAATATTATGAAATCAACCGGCATTATCCGCAACGTCGACGAGCTTGGCCGCATCGTGATCCCGAAAGAGATCCGCACCACGCTGGACATCAAGAGTTCCGATCCCGTCGAAATCTTCACCGAGGGAGACCACGTGATCCTGACGAAATATTATCCCGCCTGCATCTTCTGCGGAAGCAGTGACAACGTCACCCTTTACAAGGACAAGAAGATCTGCGCCGCCTGCCTTGCAGAGCTGAAGGGGCAGAACTGATCGTCATTTCCGCGCCGTACTGCGGCGGACAGGGCTGTCGCAAAACGGCGGCCCTTTTTCATGAAAAAATCCCGCAATCCCCTTGATTTTCCCGCCGGGTTATGCTATACTGAAACCGGACTTCAATCAAGTTTATGCGGCACGTCCCGAAAAGATGAGCCGCAGAATCAAATTCTCGAAAGGATCAAACAGATGAAAGTTGTAACATTCGGAGAAATCATGCTCCGCCTCGCCCCGGAGGGATACCTCCGCTTCGTGCAGGCAGATAAATTCGGCGTGGTGTACGGCGGAGGCGAAGCCAACGTCGCCGTTTCGCTCGCAAACTACGGCGTGGACTCGGTCTACGTCACCAAGCTTCCGAAGCACGAGATCGGCCAGTCGGCGGTCAACGCGCTCCGCCGCTTCGGTGTGGACACCTCGAAGATCGTCCGCGGAGGCGACCGCATCGGCATCTACTTCAACGAAAAAGGCGCCTCTCAGCGCCCCTCGAAGGTCATTTACGACCGCGCGCATTCGGCGATCGCGGAAGCCGCGCCGACCGATTTTGATTGGGACGCGATCTTTGAAGGCGCGGACTGGTTCCACTTCACCGGCATCACCCCGGCTCTGAACCCCACCGTCGCCGGCATCTGCCTTGACGCCTGCAAAGCCGCGAAGGCGCACGGCGTGACCGTTTCCTGCGACCTCAACTTCCGCAAGAAGCTCTGGACGCGCGAGCAGGCCAACAAGACCATGAGCGAGATCTGCAAGTACGTGGACGTCTGCATCTCCAACGAAGAGGACGCGCACGACGTCTTCGGCATCGACGCCGAGAATACCGACATCGCAGGCGGCAAGCTCAACCACGAAGGCTACAAATCGGTCGCCCGTCAGCTCGCCGAAAAATTCGGATTCCAAAAGGTCGCGATCACCCTTCGCTCCTCCATCAGCGCGAACGACAACGATTGGGCAGCGCTTCTCTACGACGGAAAAGAGTACTGCTTCTCGAAATCCTATCATATGCACATCGTCGACCGCGTCGGCGGCGGCGACAGCTTCGGCGGCGGTCTGATCTACGCCTGCCTGAACGGCTATTCCACGCAGGACGCCGTGGAGTTCGCCGTGGCGGCATCCTGCCTGAAGCATTCGATCGAGGGAGACTTCAACTGCGTATCGGTAGACGAGGTCAACGCCCTTGCCGGCGGAAACGGCACCGGCCGTATCCAAAGGTAAACAAGGTAAACAAGATAAACAAGATAAACGGCAAAACAGAACCCGTTATCTTCCGAAAAAGACAAAAAGAACGCCGCCTCAGCGCATTGCGCCGGGCGGCGTTTTCATCATAGAAAGAAGATTTTTGCAGGCGGCTGATAGAAAGAAGATTTTTGCAGGCGGCGCCCGATTTCCCGCCGCGCGGGGGATCTCTTCGGCGGATCGCGCCCTGCCTTACCGGCAAAAGTGCCTTCCGGCGGATCGCGCCCTGCCCTCCCGGCAAAAGCACCTTCCGGCGGATCGCGCCCTGCCTTCCCGGCAAAATTCCGGCGGATCGCGCCCTGCCTTCCCGGCAAAAGCTCCTTCCGGCGAATCGCGCTCTGCTTTTCCGGCAAAAGTTCCTTCCGGCGGATCGCGCCCTGCCCCTTCGGCTTCGGACGCTCTCCCCTTTTGCGACAAAAAAGCAAGCCTTGCGGCTTGCTTTTTTGCTTGGTCGGTTTCCGGAAGTTCCGGAAGATCGGATCAGGAGTTACCGAATCCGCAGAGAGAGTCGATCAACGTCACCGACGTGTCGGTCACGGCGTTCAGCTCTGCCGCGAATTGCTGCTGCTGACCGAGGAATTCGTTGTACTGCTCGTAAGCGTCATAGACTTCCTTCATGTTGCGGAACACACGAACGGTGTAGGTTCTGAGCGCGAGGGAAACCATGTGCATCTCCGCGAAGAACTCTGCGTATCTGGTCGTGAACGCGTAGTTGTTTTTGACGTATCTTGCCGCGTTTCTGGTGTAATCCACGATCCAGCTCAGCTGAGGTGTGCCTTTGCCATCATCAACGGGAGCTTCGTATTTCTCGACGGGAACCCACTCGTCCATCGGCTTGTAGTCGTACTCGACGGGCTGGAGAAGCTCGCCGAGGATCGGCTCGCTGTTGTCCACTTCTTCCACGACGACGGCAAGCTCAAAGGAAGCGCCGGTGCCGCGGATGACCAGTCTGCGGTAGTTGTGTCTGTTGTTCTCATCGACCACGCAATGCGCCAGCGAGTTGTCGGCGTCGGGATTCTCGGTGTCGATGGTATTCAGCAGGTAGGTGTAGCAGTCCATCACCTCGAACTTATATCTCGAGGAAATGGTGGAGACGATGGAGCAGCGGATGGTGGTCGGCTTGTCGTTTTTACCGGTCTCCTCGTCGTATCCGTTCGCGGTGATCCATGCGGTTCTGCCGTCATCCGAGACCACGATGGTCTTGACGGCGCGGCCTGCCGCCGTCTTGGAAGAGCCGGTGTAGGCTTCGGTATGGGCGATCCATGCGAAGTCTTCGACCTGAGCGAACTGGATCTCATCCTGGTAAACGACCGTGCGGCGGCTGTTCGTGTAGAGCATACCGCGGCGCGCCGTCAGGACGTACTTGGAGTAGCAGCTGGAAAGGTCCATGATCGCGTACGAGCCGTACTCGTTCGCGTAAACCGCTTCCATCTCGCCGGTACCCGTAAGGAGCTGACCGTAGGGGATATCGTTTGCCTGGCTGGTGATGATCACGTGGTTCTGACCTTCGCCGCCCATCTTGTAGTAGCGGTTACGCCAGTTCGAATCACCGAAGTAGTTGTAAACGTTGTAATTGTCCGATCCGAGATCGCAGAACCAGATGACGTTCTTGTTGACGTAGTAGATGTTACCGGCGTCGACCTGGTTATGCGAGCAGTTGTTGGCTTCGCCCATGATACCGGTGTAGAGCGCGCCGGTGTTCCAGGAAGATCTGGAGCAGGCGAGCGCGATGCCCTCGCCGTAGTAGTCGAGCGAAAGCGAGATATTCGAGGTATCGATGGTCTCTTCAAATTCCGGCAGGTAGGTCAGGCAGTCCATCATACCCGGCGTCTTGCTGCCGCTGTCGATCTCCTGCTTGCGGATGCCGATGTAACCGTCGTTGCCGAAGAAGCGGCCGACGAAGTAGAAGAGTCCTTTTTCCTGAGAACCGAGACCGGAGTCGTGATAGTTCCAGAAACGGAGTCCGGAAGCGGTGGAATACTCGGTCTGGACCGCGAAGTCACAGGTGGTATCGATGCCCCAGCAATCCATGAGTCCGTAGTCGTCGCCGATCGCGTTGTACATACCCCAGATCATCTCGAAGAAGGAGTTGGTACCGTAGTTCCAGTAACCCGGAGACTCGATGTAGCCGCCGTCGGGCGCGTATTCGTCCATACCGAAGACCGGCAGACGGTAGAGAATGGTTTCCACGAGCTGGAAGATCTGATCCTTCGCGGTCGTGAAGGCGTTCGGAACACAGTCGATCGCAACGACGTTCGGCTCAAGAATGAAGCCTTCCTCGTCGCAGTACTCCATGATCGCGAGAGCGCCCATCATCATACCGTCGGTACAAACGGCGTTCCAGTTGTTGGTGCTGTTCGAGAAACCGCCGGAGATCGTCTGCTTACCGTTGGTAAGACGGGTGATCTTGAAGTTACCGTGGCAGGAGATATAACCCTTGGAAAGACCGAGGTCGTAGATGATCTGCGCGATCTTGTCAACGCTGTAAACGCTGCCGAAGGTCTTGGATCTTCTTCCCTCTTCGCCCCACTGCTTCCAGGTGTTATAGAACATATCGTAGGCTTCGGAGTAGGGACCGGTGGTATCGGCGCAGTTCAGGAAGTGACCTTCACCCCAGCTCTCCCAGGTGCCGAGCTGCAGCGCGACGTCGTAGCCGGCTTCGGCGTAGCGTTCGTCGCGGGTGACCATATAAGCGCATGCCATCCAGAGCAGTTTGTCGGCGACGTTCGGGGACAGGTTGTTACGTCCGCCGTCCGGGTCGTAGCTGTAGTTGGTTCCGCCGTATCTGGTCTCGTAAATACTGAACAGCAGGTTCTGGTTGTTCGCCCAGGAGTCGCGGTTGACCGTGGTGACCAGCGGCTGGCCGTCGTTCTTTTCCGTGATATAGGTCTCGTAATCGTAGAGATATTTCTTCAGTCCGAGATAGTTGCCTTCCGCGTCAAATTCACCATAAGCGTTCAGATATCCGCGGCCGCCGCTTGCCAGGCGGTTGGCATAAACGAAGTAGGAAGGATATTCTTCCGGATGCTGATAGGCGTTCGCAAGTCCGTCGAAGGATTCCTGCGTGCCGAACAGATACGGATGCCGGAAGCCGTTGGTCTTCGCCTTGGTGTCGTTATAGACCTGCTGGCCGGTCGGGAAATCGAACACGAAGAGCTTCATCAGCGAAACCATCGTGCCGAGGTTATCCTTACGGTTCAGGATGTTCTCCTTCTCGCAGATGATCGAGAGGCCCATCTCGTCGTAGGTCAGATAGAAGCCGGAGAACAGGGTGTCCACGTCGTCCGCGCAGATGACCGCGTAGGACTTTCCGGTCTTCTCGTCGGTGAGCAGCGTGGGAGCGGTCGTCAGTTCGACTCTCTCGCCGTTGACCGAGGCGGTATCGCGCCCGATGGTAATGTAGGACGCGCCCTTACCGGTGGAGATATCGAAGGATACGCCGTCCGAGTGCGCGTAGACCGGGTAGCCGATGTAATTCAGGATGGCTTCGAGAGGAAGCATCACCTTACCGTCCACCACGCGGGGAGCGCCGTACGCCACGCCGTTCTCGTCGGTGTAGATCGCGCTGCGCTGATAGTTGAGAAGCGCGTATTCCACGTTGTTCTTCATGATCAGAGAGGTGTTCAGATAATCCTGAACGCCCTTCTCGCCGCCGCCGGCGGAGAGGATCGTGATGACCTTCGCCTGCTTGGTGTTGACCATGTTGCCGTAACCGTATTCCTCGTGAAGTTTCGCGGAGGCGACGGGTTTTGCGCATCCGGTGTAGAGCGCAACGTTATCGAGGCAGTAGTAGTCGCTTCTGTTCGAGCCGGTCGGGAAACCGAAACGGAAGAGCTCGAAGTTATCGATCACGTAGTCGGCCTGCGCTTCGGTGCGCGCCCACTGCGTCGTGTAGCTCGTGTAGGTCGTGGGATCGTCGATGTTGAAGCGGCTTGCCGCGCCGTAGTAGATCGTCACGTCGGCGTAGCCCATCTGATCTTCCTTATCCACGCCGAAATCGACGAAATGGAAGGCGTAGACAAGATGCAGCCAGTCGTCGTTCAGCTCGCCTGCGTCATAGGACGGATTGGAGTTCGCCTCATAGAACCCCTCGGCAGGCAGAAGAATACGTCCGTTCTGGATCCTATACAT
>CADBPA010000025.1 GCA_902796505.1 uncultured Ruminococcus sp. | reverse complement strand
TTGAGATAGGATTCATATCCGCCGATCTGCTCAAGGATCGCCGCCTCGGCGTTCAGGTATGCCGAAGCACGCCCCATCGCCGCGCCGGAACCGCCTGCCGAGAAGTCCTCTTTTCTGCCGAGGATCTCCTGCTTGACGATATTGCGGATCGTCTCTTTTTCATCAAAGCGCGATCCGAACAGCACCTCGGACAGCAGATCGAGATAGTCCTGCTTCTTGCTTTCGAGAACGCTGCCGCCGACCGTGAGATACGGGATCGCTCTGCCATCCCGCGTTACGGCGGAGAGCGTGAAACTCATACTGCCGACGTTGGCTTTCATCGCGGTCTGCAGATCGAGCGCCGAGCGCTTTTCGGTGCGGACGTTGCAAAGCAGGGTAGTCGCAAAAGAGAGATCGAAAAGCTCTTCTTCGGTGAAGTCCGAAAGATCGAAATAGAGAGACGAATAGCAGATGCCGGAGGTTTTCATCGCGTGGTAGAGATAGGGCACGCCCGAAAGATCGCGCAGTTCGGTCGGGATCGGCGTCGGTTTTCTTTCGATGTCCGAAACCGAAAGCGACGGAAGCGTTGCGAGGATCTCGGGGGTATCGTCGGTTTTCTGCCAGAGCAGAAGCGCCTCGTTTTCGCGGCGGATCTTCTCCATTTCGCCGTCGTCCATCCCGGCGCGGATCGCGGCAAGCTTCGCCTTTTCCGCCGCCGAGCGGCGTTCGCCGAGGGTGGGATCGGGGAGCATATAGAGCGTTGCCGTTCCGTCCTCCGCGCCGAACAGAGAGGCGAGCAGTTCCTCAAAATACCGGCTCTGCAGTCTGCCGCGCAGGGCGTTGAAATCGTCGTCGAGCAGAAGCGGACGGATCGGATCGCCGCCGTAAAGCCAGCTCTCCAGCGCGTTCATTCCGTAGATCAGACCGAGCGGATAGCTGCCGAAATCCCGCTCGCGCGTACGGAATTCAAAGATGTTGAAAGCGGCGGTCAGCTGTTCTTTGTCGATGCCCTCTTTCGCAATATCGGCGAGGATCTTCTTCGCCGTCTCTTCCGCCTCGCGCAGTCTGCCGTCCTTGACGTTGTGCATCTCCAGAACGACCGCGTTCTGCATAATGCCGCTGTAGGGGTAGAGCGCGACGTCCTCGCAAAGCCCGGTCGCAAGCATTCTCTGCTTGAAGGGCGCTTCGTTCGATCCGGCGATCACGTCGAGCAGCACCGAGCAGGCGAGCGCGGTCTCCCGCTCTTCAAAGCCGAACGCCAGCGTGCCTAGGATCACCCGGCCTTTGTCCTTCGGATCCTCGTTCGGCGCGATCTCAAAGGAGATGGTCTCCTCCTTGTGCGGCAGAGGCTTCTGCCACGCGATCGGCAGATCCATCGGCTGCGCCGCAAAATCCTTCAGGTAGGAATCGATCATACCGAGCGCGGCGTCAAGATCCACCGCGCCGTCGAGGAAGATCAGGGAATTTGAGGGATGATAGAATTTTTTGTGCGCCTCGACGAACTGCTCATAGGTCAGCGTGGGGATGACTTCGGGATCGCCGCCGGAGACGAGACCGTAGATGCTGTCGGGATAAAGAAGCTTCATCAGCATCGTTCCGCCCACCTCGTCGGGCGAGGAGAACGCGCCGCGCATCTCGTTGAGAACGACGCCCTTGTAGGTGAGATTTCCCTCATCGTCCGGCTCGTAATGCCAGCCCTCCTGCCGGAAGATCTCCGGCTGATGCAGCGCCGCCGGGTGCAGCACCGCGTCGAGGTAGACGTTCATCAGGTTGAGAAAATCCTTGTCGTTGCGCGAGCAGACCGGGTACATCGTCTTGTCCGGGAAGGTGAAGGCGTTGAGGAAGGTCTTGACCGAGCCTTTGAGCAGCTCGACGAAGGGATCCTTACTCGGAAATTTATCCGATCCGCAAAGCACCGAATGTTCGAGAATGTGGAAAACGCCGGTGCTGTCCTGCGGCGTGGTGCGGAAGGCGATGGCGAAGGTCTTGTTCTCGTCCGCGCGGTCGAGCCAGAAAAGCTTCGCGCCGTTCTGTTCGTAAACCATTTCATAACCGACCGCCGAAATCTCCGGCGCGTCGATCTTCCGCGTCACGCGGAAGCCGTGAATTTTGTCGTTGGGTTGCATATTGGTATCCTTTCGTCTGTGCCGCAAAACCGGGCGAATCGGCGATCGACTGGGCATACGGCCGGCACTTTTTTCATAAAACAAGTATATCATATATATTTCCCAAAATCAAGATTTTTTCTGTTTTGGGAAATAGAAAATTAAAATAACCGGAAAACGAGCGGCGCAAGCGCCTTTTGCGGGCGGCGGTTGCGATCCGGCGGTGGGAAAACCAAAAGGAAAAGCCCGGCGGAAAGCCGGGCA
>CADBPA010000024.1 GCA_902796505.1 uncultured Ruminococcus sp. | reverse complement strand
TTTCCGCCTGCATATCCCGCTCGTGCATCGTGACGGTTGACTGTTTATCGGACATGCTGCACCTCCTTAATAATGTACTTTCTTTTTACTGACGTAAAGATTGATGACGGTAACGACGAGGATAATGCCGAAGAGGATCAGCGCGGCGGCGCTCGCACGCCCCTGGTGGTCGCCTTCGAGAGCGTCGTAAATGAATCCGACCATCGTGTTCAGCTTACCGGGATCGCCCGCCGGGCCCATCGATTCGCCGAAGATACCGACGATGCTGGAATACTCCTTGAATCCGCCGATGAAGCCGGTGATGATGACGTAAGCGAGCATCGGGGAAAGGAGCGGAACGGTGATGCGCCAGAAGGTACGGACGCGCGAAGTGCCGTCCACCTTTGCGGCTTCGTAATACTGCTTGTTGATCGACTGAAGACCGCCGAGCAGGATCAGGATCTTGAACGGAAGCGCGTTCCAGACGATATAGACGATCATAACGAGCATATTGTGGAAATAGCTCGAACCGACGTTGATGAAATTGATATAGAAGGCATCCGGTCCGACGTTCGCCGAGTTGCCGGTGATGAAGCGGATCAGATCGTTGACGATACCGAAGGACGAGAAATGCGTCTGCGGCGTTCCGATGACGTTGAACATCGCGGCGAAGACCATGCCGATGGCGATCGAGTTCGTAACGTACGGCAGGAAGAAGATCGTCTGCAGCGTGCGGCGCAGAGGCTTGATCGCGTTGAGGCAGACCGAGATCAGCAGGGCAAGGAAGGTCGACACCGGGACGGTGATCACGCAGAGGATCATCGTATTTTTCAGACAGGTGAGGAATCTTTTGTACTGAATGACCTTAACGAAGTTCGAGACGCCGAAGGAGAATTTCGTGCCGCCGACCGAGCTCATCAGGCTGTAGTCCTCAAGGAAAGCCATGCGGACGGTGTTGATGATCGGCCAGACGGTAAAGATGGCAAGAAGGACGAGCGCGGGCGAAAGATACACCCATGCTTTCCATTTATCATAGTTTTTCGCGGCGTATTGCACGCCTTTTCCGATCGTGGAGAAAATGGCTCTTCCGTGGCGGCGAAGCACAAGCGCGACAATAAAGCCGATCACGAGAAGCACCGCGACGATCAGGATCTTTTTTAAGGCAAAACCCGTCAGTGTTTCGACGCTGACTGCCGGTAAAACGGGGATCAAACCTTTCATAATACTCCTCTTGTTATCCGGTCCTTCCCTGCTTTTGCGGAAAGAGATCGGGAATCAAATTCGTTTCGGAACAGATCGCGGGATCAAAGAACGATGCGCTCTTCGGTCTCGGCATCGAACAGGAAGATCTTATGCGGCTTGACCGAGAAGGTGACCTCACGGGTACCGAGGGCGGGCTGAACATCCGCGTCGATGATCGAACGAACGAGCGGATTCAGAGACGCCGGATGCGTGGAAACGACGCTGACGTCACGTCCCATGACCTCGACCGAGCTGAGCGCGCAGTGCAGAGCGCCCTTCGGATCGGGAATAAAGCCTTCCGGACGGATGCCGACGAAAACGTCCTTATCCGGAACGCCGGGGCATTTGAGAACGGCGTCGCGGTCGAGATAGAGAACGCCGGACTTGACCTGTCCTTTGAAAACGTTGATCGGGGGCGTGCCGAGGAATTTGGCAACGAAGAGGTTTTTCGGATCGTCATAGACGTCCTGCGGCTTGCCGATCTGCTGGATCACGCCGAGCTTCATCACGACGATCATATCCGAGATGGACATCGCCTCTTCCTGGTCGTGGGTGACGAACACGGTGGTGATCTTCGTTTCTCTCTGGATGCGGCGGATCTCCTCACGCGTCTGCAGACGAAGGCGGGCGTCCAGGTTGGAAAGCGGCTCGTCGAGAAGCAGGACGCGCGGCATTTTGGCAAGGGCGCGCGCGATGGCAACGCGCTGCTGCTGACCGCCGGAAAGTTCGCTCGGCTTTCTTTCCATCAGATTGTCGATCTGAACGAGCTTTGCGACGTTGTAAGCCTGCTCAAGCATCTCATCCTTGCTCATGCGGTCCTTCCCCTTCAGGTTCTGAAGCGGGAAAAGAATATTCTGCTTCACCGTCATATGCGGATAAAGCGCGTAGTTCTGGAAAACGAGGCCGATGCCGCGGTTTTCGGGAGAAAGGTCGGTCACGTCGTCGTCACCGAAGAAGATCCTTCCGCTCGACGGCTTCTGAAGACCGGAGATCATATAGAGCGTCGTACTCTTGCCGCATCCGGAGGGGCCGAGAAGGCCGATCAGTTTACCATCCGGAATTTCAAAATCGAAATTGTTGACGGCGATGACCTCATCACCCTGCTTCTTATTGCGGCTGGGGAAAATTTTGGTCAGATTCTTCAAAACAACTTTCATTTTTTCTTTTCCTTCATTTATATAAAATGTGTTTTAACGCTCAGGAAATTTTTCGCGATCGTTTTCGACCGCCTCGCGGTGCATCCGCGCTTTGTACTCGACCATCGCCTCTTCGCTCTCGAAAATCATCTGCTGCTGGAAATCCACCGCTACGGTATCGGCGATCAGATCGTGCAGCGCGGTGCGATTCGGCGTGAAGAGGAAAAAGCCGAGGTTGACGAGCGGAATCAGAACGAGAAGAAGGAGCTGAAAGATATCCAGCGCCTGATTGAAAAACAGAAGAATGATCAGATAGACCGGGATCATCGTTTCCACGGCGTATTTGCCGATCACCGTTCTGGTAAAGACGACAGGACCGTTCACACGGACGCCGTTTTTGCGCATCAGGGCGATGCCGAAGATCTTCTTGCCGAGCGTCTGCCCGTTTTTGAACAGAAGAGGAACGACAAATTCAAGAAGGATATAGGAAATCAGAATCGAGACCGTGATGATCGCGATCGTCATATAAAGCAACGTTGAGAAATAATTCTGCGCCTGCTCGTCCGCTTCCAGCCGCTCCACGGCGGCCATATAAGCGTTCTGCTCCTCTTCCGTGGCGTTGTTGAAATCCGACTGCGTGAAATCGCGGTCCACGCCGTACTCCTCGTATTTCGCGGCGAGCTTGTCCGAATAACCGTCATAGCCGAAAACCCAAGAGAAAAGAATCGCAAACAACGCGGCGACCGTCGCAAGCAGGATCAAATCAAATAAAAAGGCGGATATCCTTTTCCAGATACTTCCCTTTTGCAGATCGTAAATCATTGCATTTCCTTTCTCATCGTATTCAGCGCGGATCGAAGATTCCGAAAAATCAAGTTACTTGCACAGAGGTCACCGGGGATTTCCGCCAGTTCCGGAAGCACCGGCAAAAGACCGGACTTCCCTATTTCAGCATATTACATTTTATATAATAGCATATTTTTCACCCGATTTCAAGATGTTTCTGGAATTTTTTCGATTTTTTTATGGTTTTTTGTGGAAAAAAGGAAAAACGCCCGGAAGAATCCGGGCGTCTCTGGTGCTCCTGCGGGAATTCGAATCCCGGACACCTTGATTAAAAGTCAAGTGCTCTACCAGCTGAGCTACAGGGGCGTTTTGCGCGCTTTCAACGTCGCGCTCAATTATCATAGCACATTTTTTCGCATTTGTCAATGCCTTTTTTAAAAAAATTCCCGAAAGTTTTCACTTCCGGGAATTTTCCGTTTGCGGGAGATCATTTCTCCCAAAGAACGATCTCGCCCGTATCGGACGCGTAGTGCCAATACGTGTGACTATCGTCGGTCGGTTTATAGAAAGAATAATAGTATTTCTCTACCGCAGGCACGTTAGTAAGATTGCGCCATGCGCTCGGAGCTTCGTCAAAATAGATGGTCTGCAGTCCGGTCAGGCCTTCCATTGCGTCCGAATACACGCCGCGGATCTCATCCTTCACGGCGTACCACGGCGTATCCTCGGTTTTGACGTAGTTGAACATCGTCGCGTCGCCGCCG
>CADBPA010000023.1 GCA_902796505.1 uncultured Ruminococcus sp. | reverse complement strand
CGGACGGCGACGCCTTTGTCGATCACGAGGGCGTCGATCGCGCCGGTTTCGAGATCGGTGAATCCGACGGTGTAGTTCGGGCAGGTGACGTAGTTTCCGCCCTTGAAGGAGTCGAGGCGCGCCTGCTTTGCGGCTTTGGTTTCTGCGTCATCGTCGTCCGAGACGGCGAGCGCCGATTCTCCGGAGGAATCCGCCTGAACCGAGACCTTCTTGCCGGCGAGGTCGGCAAGGGCGGCGATGCCGCTGTCGGACTTGGTGAGGACAACGATCGAGCTGTCGATGTACGCCTCGGTGAAGGCGTATTTTTCCTCGCGGCCGTTCATCGTGAAGCCGTTCCAGATGCAGTTGATGCGGCCGGAGGCGAGGTCGTTGTCCTTCGCGTCCCAGTCGATCGGCTGAAGCTGCAGCTCGTAGCCGAGATCTTTGCAGACGATCGCGGCGAGTTCGAGATCGAATCCGACGTAGGTATTCGTCTCGGTGTCGAGATAGCCGTAGGGCGGAAACTCCGCGTCAAATCCGAGGATCAGTTTCTTCTCTTCCTTCTGCGTGCAGGAGGCGAGGGCAAATATCGCCGAGAAAAGCATTAGGGCGCACAGGGCGATGGCAAGCAGTTTTTTCATGACGTGTTCTCCTTTTGTTTTCACTTTCGTTTGCTAAAATTCACTTTACTTCGCTAAAGTGACTATAGGATAACACATTTTTCGGGAAATGTCAAGTATTTTCGGAATATTTTTTGAAAAAATTTTTGATTTCGTCGGGATCGCCGTAAAACTGCGCCGAAGATTTCTTTAGTTTGGTGAAGTATAACAAAAAAGGCTGCTCACCGGGAGCAGCCCATATAGCCGTAGCGTTTGCGATAGACGAAGAGAAAGAAGACCACCAGCGCCGCCGCCATCAGTTCGGCGACGACGAGCGAGAGCCAGATGCCGTCGATCCCGAAGAGGAGCGGAAGCAGAAGCACCGCGCCGATCTGAAAGACCAGCGTGCGCAGAAAAGAGATCAGCGCGGAGACCATCCCGTTGTTCAGCGCCGTGAAGAAGGACGAGCCGAATATGGCGATCCCCGAAAAGAGGAAGGAGAAGGCGAAAAAGCCGAATCCGCGTACCGTCAGGGCAAAGAGCGCCTCGTCGTAGCCGACGAAGATCGCGGAGAGCGGCCGGGCGAGCAGAAGCGCCGCCGCAAACATCAGCGCGGAGCAGACTCCGATGATGATCAGGCTTTTTCCGAGCAGACTTCTGAGTTCGTCCCGGTGCTTCGCGCCGAAATGATAGCCGACCACCGGCGCGACGCCGACCGCGTAGCCGATAAAGATGGCGAAGAAGATCATACTGACGTACATCAGCACGCCGTACGCCGCCACGCCGTCCTCTCCGGCAAAGCGGATGAGCCGGGCGTTATAGAGCATACTGACGAGCGACATCGAGATATTGGCGAGCAGTTCGGAAGAGCCGTTGGCGCAGGTTTTGAGGACGGCGGCGCCGTCCCACCCCGTCTTTCCGAAGCGGAGAAGGCTTCGGTTCGGCAGAGCGAAATAGAGGAGCGGAAGCAGACCGCCCACGCATTGGCTGATCACGGTCGCCGAAGCGGCGCCGACGAGCCCCCAGCGGAAAAGCCCGACGAAAAGCGCGTCGAGGATCATATTCGCGCCGCCTGCCGCCAGCGTGAAGACCAGACCGAGGTGCGGCTTCTGCGCCGTGGCGAAGAAGCTCTGAAATTCGTATTGCAGCATCAACGCCGGCAGGCCGAGCAGAACGACTCTGCCGTAAAGGACGGCGTCGTCGAGCAGTTTTCCCTCTGCGCCGAGAAGCGCGGCGATCTTGGGCAGAAAGAGAATGCCGAGCGCGGCGATCAGAACGCCGGCCAGAAGCGTCAGGTCGAGCAGGAGAGAGAAAATATGGTTTGCCCGAACAGGATCGCCCTCGCCGAAGGTCTTGGAGATCAGCGCGCTGCCGCCGGTGCCGAACATAAAGCCGAGCGTTCCGAGGACGATCAGAAACGGCATGATGAAATTGACGGCGGCGAAGGGAGTTTTCCCGACGAAATTGGAGACGAACACGCCGTCCACCACGCCGTAGATCGAGGTAAAGATCATCATGGCGACCGAAGGGACGGTATAAAGAAACAGCCTTTTGTAGGTAAAATGATCGGACAGTTCGATCTTCATCTCGCGTCGTCTCCTTCCTTTTATTATAAAACGCCTTCCGCCGAAAAGAAAAAACGCCGGAGCTGCGAACGGTACTATCATAGCATATTTGCGCCCCTCTGTCAAGGCTTTTCCCGGAAAAGCCGCCGATCCGATCCGGGCGCTTTTCGCTTCGCAAACGAAAAAGCCCCGGCGAGGCGCCGGGGCTTGGG
>CADBPA010000022.1 GCA_902796505.1 uncultured Ruminococcus sp. | reverse complement strand
CTGCGGCCGCTGCCCTGCACCTTCTCCTCGGCGATCAGGTTGGCGCGCTCAAGCCCGGTCAGAAGCCGCTCGCGGTCGAGCACGACGATATTGTCGTTCTCCTTCGGCATGATGCGCTCGTAATCGATGTAATCGGATTCGATCGTGCGGGTGAAGAAGACGATGTCCTCCTTGCGCAGGATCGCGTGCTTTCTCGAAAGATAGAAATCGACGGTGTCCTCCTCGCCGGCGTCCGCAAGCAGGCGGACGATCTCACCGAGCGCGTGGCCGGGGATGATGAAGGAGTAGTCGTCTTCGCCGCCGATGCGCGAGATCTCGCTGACCTCGTGGCGGATCGAAAGGGTATAGCTGTCGCAGGAAACGGCGTCGATCGTGTTGCCGCGGATCTTGAAGAAGGCGCCGCAGAGCATCGCGCGGGTGTCCGCCACGGCGACCGAATGCATCACCCGGTCGATCATCGAGCGCAGAAGGCGGGAATTGATCACGAACCCTTCGTCCGAGAGCAGCTCCGGCAGATTCGGGAAATCCTGCCCGGCAAGCACGAACATCGAGAAGGAGGATTTGCCGGACGAGACGGTCATATTCAGTTTGTCGTTGACGTCCACGGTGATGTCGTCGTCGGGAAGGACGCGCAGGGTGGAGTAGAAACGCTTGGCGTTGACGATGAAACTGCCCGGCCTCTCGATCGAGACCGCATCGACCAGCGCGCGCACGCCCTTGTTCATATCGTAGGTGGAGAGGCGGATCTTTCCGTCCTCCACGGTTTCCAACAGAATGCCCTCGATCGAGGTGATCGTGTTCTGTGTGGAGACCGAACCCATCGCGGGGGAGAGTTTTTCCATCAGAGCGGATTTCTGTACGGTGAATTTCATATTCTGATCCTCTTAAAAGTTTTAATACATGTCGGAGGCGGAACGGCCGGCTGTTTTCCGGATCGGAATCCCGATTTCAGGGGAAGCCGCGCTCCGCGCAGAAAAGGAAGAATGCTTTTTTACGGTAGTATTAGTAGTAATAGGGGGCGGTGAAAATGTGGAAAAGCCCGAAAAGGCGCGGAAAACGGCGGTCTTTCGCCTCTCTTTTTCCGAAATTCCCTGTGGATTTTTGAAGGGAAAACTTTTCGGAAATTCTCCCTTGTTTTTCGATAGGATCCGCACGGCTTTTCCACATCGAGTTTTCCACAATCCCACAAAGATCTGTGCGGATGTCAGTTCCTGTCAGGAAAGATCACGCCTTGACGCCCGTCCCCTTGACGAGCTTCATGATCTTCTTGATGTCGGCGTCGGTGTTCTTGGTGGTCTTGATGTCGATCTCCACCTTGTTGCAGGACGCCATGATCGTCGTGTGATCCCGCCCGAAGATCTCGCCGATCTCCTTGAGCGATTTATCGGTCATCTTGCGGATGATATAAATGGCGATATGCCGCGCCTTGGCGATGTTGTCGGTCTTTTTCTTCGACTTCAGCGCCTCGACCGGGATGCCGTAGTAGTTGCCGACCTCGTGCAGGATGCGGTCGATCAGCACGTCCACCGGCACGTTGCCGGGATCGACGATCAGGATCACCTGCTCGACCGTCTCCTTCGTGACCTTCTGCCCTGCGAGCAGGGTATAGGCGTGCAGTTTTTTCAGAACGCCCTCGATCTGGCGGATATTGTCGTGCAGGCGCTCTGCGATATAGTCCACCATCTCGCTCGGAAGCTCCAGCCCCATCGCCTCGGATTTGCTGCGGATGATCGCGGCGCGAAGCTCCTGGCTCGGCGGCTGGATATCGGCGATCAGACCGCCCTCGAAGCGGGTGCGCAGCCTGTCCTCGAGCGGCTTGATTTCGTTCGGCGGCCGGTCGGAGGTCAGGATGATCTGCTTGCCGGATTCGTAAAGCGTCGAGAAGGTGTGGAAAAACTCCTCCTGCATCGATTCCTTTCCGGCGATGAACTGAATATCGTCGATCAGCAGAACGTCCGCCGAGCGGTATTTTTCCTTGAATTTCGCGGTGGAGTTTTCCGAGAGGGAATGGACGAGGTCGTTGATGAAATCCTCGCTGCGGCGGTATACGATGTTCAGATTCGGCCGATGCTCCTTGAGATAATGGATGATCGCGCAGAGCAGATGCGTCTTGCCGAGTCCCGAATGACCGTGAATGAAAAGCGGATTATAGTCCTGCGCCGGATTGCGCGCGACGGCGAGGCAGGCGGCTTTGGCAAAGCGGTTGGAGCTGCCCTCGATGAAATTCTCGAAGGTATAGCTGTCGAGGACGTTGCCGTGTCCGTCCGCGGGGATGCCCGAGATGGTCTCGCGGATCTTCTGCTCGCGCTCGATCTGCTCCATCTGCTCTTCCGGAGACGCCTTCGGGGGATCCTCTTCGGGAAGATCGGGATTCAGATTGTCGCTCGCCAGCGAGAGGATCTCGATCTCCACGTCGAAGCCGACCGCCTCGGTCAGCGTTTCGTGCAGAACGTCGATATATTTGGTGGAAAGGATCTTGGCGCGCAGCGGCGTCGGCGTCGTAAAGACCGCCTTGTCCTCGCTGAGCGAGATCAGCTTCAGATCTCCGAACCAGAGCCGGAAACTGGACGGCGCGGTATTCAATTTTTCCTCAATAGCCGGAAGCATGATATCCACGATATTTTGCAGTTCGTCCATTTCGTCCTCCGTAAAATATTTTATCATTATAATTATAACATATAGATTTATTCTTGTCAAGGGGATAATCCTTGAAATCCTCCCGGAAAAACAAAAAATTCCGCCCCTGAGAGCGGAATTTTCCGGCAGATCTCCGTGGGGATCGCGGCAAAAACGGATTTCTGCCGTCAGGCGGTCTTTCTGCCGCCGCGGAAGATCAGCGCGGCGAGGTAACCGAAGATCAGCGCCGCCGAACAGCCTGCCGCCGCCGCGGTAAACGGTCCTGTCAGAATGCCGAGCGCGCCCTGCTCGTCCACCGCCTCGCGCACGCCTTTCGCAATATTGCCGCCGAAGCCGAGCAGCGGCACCGAAACGCCCGCGCCGCAGAAATCGAACAGCGGCTCGTAAAGCCCCAGCGCGCCGAGCAGAACGCCGAGCGATACCACCCCGACAAGGATGCGCGCCGGCGTCAGTTTCGTCAGGTCGATGAGGAGCTGCCCGATCAGGCAGATACCGCCTCCGATCAGGAAGGTATAGAGGATTTTTGTAAACATTTCTTCACTTTCTTCCTTTATAAAGAGTGCCGCTCCGCGGCATTTTCAGGCTCTGTATTCGATGCGCACGAGCGGCGCGATGCCGAGGATCGGCAGCTTCTGCTGAATGCTCGAAGGACTCATCAGCGCGCCGGTGGAGAGCAGGAGCATCCGGCGGATCTCGCCGCGCTCGACCGCCGGCAGAAACTTCGCCGCAAGCACCGCCGCCGAGCATCCGCATCCCGATCCGCCGGCGTGGACGTCCTGAAGATCGAAATCGTAGAGATTCAGTCCGCAGTCGTCGTGCCGGTCGGAGAGCGCGTGCTTTTTCCCGGCGTACTTTTCGTCGAGGATCTCGCGCAGAAGATCGCTTCCGACGCGGCCGAGATCGCCGGTCAGGATCAGGTCGTAGTCCTCCGGATTCTCGCCGCACTTTTCAAAATAGGAGAGAATGCTGTCGGCGGCGGCAGGCGCCATCGCCGCGCCCATATTCGCCCCGTCGGTCACCTCACCGTCCCGGATCCTTCCGGGCATCACCGCGGTGATGCGCGCCTTCCCATGCGAGGGGCGGAGAAGAAACGCCCCTCCCGCCGTCGCCGTCCATTGCGCGCTCGGCGTCCTCTGCGCGCCGTATTCGAGAGGCGTGCGGAACTGCCGCTCGGCGGCGGCGTTGTGCGAGGAGGTGACCACCGCGCCGAAAAGCCCTTCGTCTCCGCCTGCCGCCGCAAGATGGCAGGAGACGGCGATCAGCCCCTCGGTCAGCGTGGAGCAGGCGCCGTACAGGCCGAGATAGGGAATATTGAACGGCGCAAGGCCGTAGGCGCTGGCGACGCATTGGTTTTCCAGATCCCCCGCCGCAAGGATCGAGATCTGCCCGGCGTCGATCTTTCCTTTTTTCAGCGCGAGATTCAGTGAAAGGCGGCAGATCTCCGACTCGGCTTTCTCCCACGTCCCGGCGCCGAAGCGGTCGGTATCGTCGATGAGATCAAACCCCCGCCCGACCGGGCCGCGCCCTTCTTCGCATCCGCCCACCGCCGCGTAGGAATGAAACCCGATCCCGTCGGGAAAGAAAAGATTTTTCTGCATAATGACCTCTTTTTGCAAAGAATAATTTACAATTCAAGCGAAAATACCGATCAGAAAGTAGATCGCGCCGTAGATCGCTCCGGCAAGCGTCGCGTATAAAATGACCGGTCCCGCCACCGTAAAGATCTTCGCCCCGACGCCGACGATCGGACCTTCGCTTTTCGTGTCGATCGCCGGGGAGACCACCGCGTTCGCAAACCCCGTCACCGGGATGAGCGTCCCCGCTCCGGCGTGCCGCGCGATCCTGTCGTAAACGCCGATCCCAGTCAGAAGCGCCGAGAGGAAGATCAGCGTGACGGTGACGAGCGGATACACCTGCTCCTCCCTGACCGAAAGCGACCGGTAGAGGAAAGCCAGAAGTTCTCCGAGCGCCGAGATCCCTCCGCCGATGAGAAAGGCTTTCAGGCAGTCGGGCGCAAGGGCGGAGGGCGGCGTGTGCCGCTTGACGCGCTCGGCGTAATTTTCCCGGCGCACCGAGAAGAGAATATCCTTTTGAGAGTTGTCGTTTTGTTCCATTTTGCGCTCCGTTCGTTTGGATACGGTCAGTTTTCCCGCGCGGCGGATTTTTATTCGGAAAGGGCTTGCTTTTTCGCTTTCGCTGTGTTAGAATAAAAACAGAAAACGCAGAGAGGAGATCCCATATGTCGGAAAACAAGCAGATCCCGGAAGAAGAATATCCCGAAACCGAGGAGATCCAGGAGGCCGGAAACTCCGAAAAAAAAGAGGAGAACGATCTCCCCTTTTCCGGCGAACGGTACAGTTTCCGCGATCTGACCGGGAAGGATAAACCCGGAAATCTTCTCTTTTCCTGCCTCTCGCTGATCGCCGGCGCGATCGGCGCGATCCTTTCGTTTTTCACGGTGTGGGCGCTCCTGCCCGCCGCGCTCGCCGTCGCCTTTGCCCTGATCGCAAGGCGGAAGAACGGCTATTTTGACGGTCTTGCGCTCGGCGGGATCGCGCTCGGCGTCTTCGGCGCCGTCCTCGCGCTGCTTCTTCCTCTCTGGAAAATGATCCGCTGACCGTCCGCCGGATGGATCTTCCCGTCGATTTCCGTTTTTACAAAAAAGGCTGCCGTGGAGGCAGTCTTTTTTGCTTTATTTTCAGTTTTTGAGCGAATGGATCGGCGCGGGAATGCGCCCTCCGCGGTGAATGAAATCGGCGCAGGATTCGCCGCGCACCGGCATGATCGGCGCACGACCGAGCAGACCGCCGAAGGATACCTGCTCGCCGACGCCCTTGCCATAGACCGGGATCACGCGCACCGCCGTCGTCTTGGTGTTGATGACGCCGATGGCGATCTCATCCGCGATGATGCCGGAGAGCGTCTCCGCGGTCGTGTCTCCCGGAACGGCGAACATATCGAGTCCGACCGAGCAGACCGCCGTCATCGCTTCGAGTTTTTCCAGAGAGAGGACTCCCGCCTCGACCGCTTCGATCATTCCGCGATCCTCCGAGACCGGGATGAACGCGCCGGATAACCCTCCGACGTGGCTCGACGCCATCACGCCGCCTTTTTTCACCGCGTCGTTGAGCAGGGCGAGCGCCGCCGTCGTACCGTGCGTACCGGTCCTCGCAAGCCCCATATTTTCCAGAATTTCGGCGACCGAGTCTCCCTGCGCCGGGGTGGGCGCGAGCGAGAGATCGACGATCCCGTAAGGCACTGACAGCGCGCGCGACGCCTCCGCCGCGATCAGCTGACCGACGCGGGTGATCTTGAACGCGATCTTCTTGACGGTGTCCGACAGGGCGGAAAAATCGCAATGCCCCGCCTCGCGGATCGCCGCCGCGACCACACCGGGGCCGCTGACGCCGACGTTGATGACCGAGTCCGGCTCGCCGAAGCCGTGTACCGCGCCCGCCATGAAGGGATTGTCCTCCGGCATATTGGCGAAGACGACGAGCTTTGCGCATCCGATCGAATCGCGCTCGCGCGTGCGATAGGCGGTCTCTTTGATGATCCTGCCCATCTTTTCCACCGCGTCCATATTGATCCCCGCCTTCGTCGAGGCGACGTTGACCGAGGAGCAGACGCGCTCGGTGGAGGAGAGCGCTTCGGGGATCGCCTCGATCAGGTTGTGCGCCCCGACCGTCTCGCCCTTCTGCACGAGCGCCGAAAATCCGCCGATGAAGTTGATCCCCAGCGTATCCGCCGCGCGCTCGAGCGTCCCGGCGATCCGGACGAATCCTTCGGGCGAAAGCCCCGCGCCGACGGCGTAGACCGGCGTGACCGAAACCCGCTTGTTGACGATCGGAATGCCGTAGGTCTTTTCGAGGCTCTCGGCGACCGGGACGAGCCGCTCGGCGGTTTTCGTGATCTTATCGTATATTTTCCGGTTGAGCCGCTCTTCGTCGTCGCTTACGCAGTCGAGCAGCGAGATCCCCATCGTCACCGTCCGGATATCGAGATTTTCCTCGCGGATCATGCGGATCGTTTCGAGTATATCCTGTGTGTTCAGCATAGTTTCAGATCCTGTGCATGGTATTGACGATATCCTCGTGCATCACGCGGATATCCAGCCCGTGTTCTTTTCCCACATTCGCCATCTCCTCGGCAAAATCCGAGAAAGCGACGGTTTTTCCGTCCTTTTCGAGGCGGTCGATCTCGGCGAGCATGATCATGGTGAAGTATTCGCGCATGACCGTCTGGCTGATGTCCACGATATTGACGCCGTATTTCTGGCATTCGGTCGAAACCAGGGCGATGATGCCCACCCTGTCCCGCCCGACGACGGTGATCACAGCTTTCATAAGGAAGCTCCTTTGAGGATTTTTCCGCGCCTTTTTCCGCGGATAATTTATTTTACAATAGTTTTTCGGCTTTTGCAAGAGTTTTTCTTGAATTTCGTCCGATTCTATGATAAAATAAAAAGGAAAAGTCACGATTTCGTTCAAAACGGCAATAAGCCGAAGCGCAAAACGGGGAGGAAAGCATGAGATCCGGCATTCTCATTCTCAACAAAGGGCAGGGAATCAGCTCGCAATCGGCGGTCACGCAGGTGAAGCGGCTTTTTGCCGCCGATAAGGCGGGGCATACCGGAACGCTCGATCCGATGGCGACCGGCGTGCTTCCGATCCTGATCGGCCGCGCCGTCAAGGCGAGCGAATTTCTGCTCACCGGGGATAAGCATTACAAAGTCGG
>CADBPA010000021.1 GCA_902796505.1 uncultured Ruminococcus sp. | reverse complement strand
CGTGGAACAGTTCGCTCTCAAGGAAGATCTGCCCGTCGGTGATCGAGATGACGTTGGTCGGGATATACGCCGAAACGTCGCCCGCCTGCGTTTCGATGATGGGAAGCGCCGTCAGCGATCCGCCGCCGTATTCGGGGGCAAGTCTCGCCGCGCGCTCCAGAAGGCGCGAGTGCAGATAGAAAACGTCTCCGGGGAAGGCTTCGCGTCCCGGCGGCCTGCGGATCAGAAGCGAGAGGGCGCGGTAGGCGACGGCGTGCTTCGAGAGATCGTCGTAAACGATCAGCGCGTCCTTCCCCTGATCCATGAAATATTCGCCGATCGCGCAGCCGGCGTAGGGGGCGATATATTGCAGAGGCGCGGATTCCGCCGCCGTCGCGCTGACGACGACGGTATAGTCCATCGCTCCGCTCTTGGTCAGCGTTTCCACCACGTTCGTCACGGTCGATTGCTTCTGCCCGATCGCCACGTAGATGCAGAGAACGCCCTTTCCTTTTTGGTTGATGATGGTGTCGGTCGCGATCACCGTCTTACCGGTCTGCCGGTCGCCGATGATCAGCTCGCGCTGGCCGCGGCCGATCGGGATCATGGAGTCGATCGCCTTGATGCCCGTCTGCAGCGGAACGCTGACCGATTTGCGCTCGATGATGCCGTTCGCCTTGCGCTCGATCGGGCGGTATTCCGCCGCTTCGATCGGGCCTTTTCCGTCGATCGGACGGCCGAGCGCGTCCACCACGCGGCCGATCATTTTGTCTCCGACCGGGACCGAAACGACGCGCCCCGTCCGTTTGACGAGCCCGCCCTCGCGGATCCCGACGTCGCTTCCGAGAAGCACCGCGCTGACGCAGTTTTCTTCCAGGTTGAGCGCCATGCCGTAGGTGCCGTTCTGAAATTCGAGCAATTCATTCGCCTTGCAGCGATCCAGACCGTGTACCTTCGCGATTCCGTCGCCGACGGAGATGACGTAGCCGATCTCGTCCTGCTCGGTCTTGCTGCGGTAATTGCGGATCTGTTCTTTGATGATCTTGCTGATATCTTCTACTTTTGATTGCATAAAGATCTTGCCTTTCTGAGATTTCGCGGATCAGAGAATTGCGTTTTGCAGGCTCTCTGCCAGCCGGTCGAGCCGGGAGCGGAGAGAATCGTCGAGCTGGATGCCCGCGTACCGCAGCGTGACGCCGCCGATGATCTTCGGATCGATCCGGTTCTGAAGAACGACCTTCTTTCCGGTCATCCGGGCGAGCTTTTCGCTCATGCTCTTTCGCTGCGCGTCGGTCATCGGGCGCGCGGTGATCGCCTCGGCGCGCAGAATGCCTCTCGCCTCGTCGTATTCCTCGCGGAACGCCTGCGCGACGGCGGGGAGAAGATATACCGCGTGTTTTTCGCAAAGGATCGCGATCAGATCCCGCACCGTGGGCAGCAGAGAGGCGAACGCCTCGTCCGACAGCGCGACCTTCTCGCCCGACGGAAGCGCCGGGGTGTCGAGAAGCGTGATATATCCGGGATTCTCTTTCAGCGCGGCGACAGCGTCCCGAAGGTCGCCGAGCGCCTCCTCGGAGATTCCGAGCTCCTCCGTCAGAGAGAAGAGCGCCTTGCCGTATTCTTTCGCGCCGGTCATTTCCCGTCACCCATATTGCGGATGAAGTCGTCGATCATCGCCTCGTGTTCTTTCTCGTCCACGTCGCGCTCGATGACGGCGGCGGCGATGCCGATCGCCATTTCCGAAACCTCATCCTTGATGGCGTTGATCGCCTGCTTCTTTTCCAGCTCGATCTGCTCCTCGGCGCGCTCCTGCGTGCGCCGCGCGGCTTCGTCCGCCGCGCGGAGGATCTCCTCCTCCTTGAGCTGCGCTTGGCGGACCGCCCGGCGCAGGATCTGCTCGCTTTCCTCATTCGCCTGATCGAGCTTCACTTCGTATTCCCGCTTGAGCGCCTCGGCGTCGGTCTGCGATTTTTCGGCTTCCGCGTACATATCGTCGACTTCCTTCTGCCGCGTATCGATCATGTTCTTGATCGGCTTGAAGAGGATCTTTTTGAGAAGCAGATAGAGAATGAGAAGATTGATCCAAGCGAAAATCATCGTCCAGAAATTCACGCCGATAAATTCTTCAAATTGATCGGTAAAAACTTCAAATTTCATGCTTTATGATTTCCTTCTCGTAGATATTTCCGGGGCGGCGACGCCGCTCCGGGGCTTCGGTGCGGGCGATTATTTCGCCGCGAACATCAGAAGCAGGGCGATGACCAGAGAGTAAATACCGGTCGTCTCGGTGATGGCGCATCCGAGGATCATGTTGATACGCAGATTGCCTGCCGCTTCGGGCTGGCGCGCCATACCTTCGAGTGCTTTTCCGACGGCGTTACCTTCTCCCATTGCCGGGCCGATAGCTCCGATTCCCATGCAGAGCGCCGCTCCGAGATAACGTGCCGCGCTGACGATTGCTGTTGCGATGTCCATTTTGTTTCTCCTTTGAAAGATATTTTATATAAATTTTGTGCTAATCACGTGAGGATCAGGTCTTTTCCGCTTCCGCCGGCTTTTCTTCGGGAGCGGGATTCGCCGAGCCGATGTAGACCATCGTCAGAAGGCAGAATACGAACGCCTGCACGAAGCCGGAGAAGAGGTCGAAATAGACCGAGAGGATCGCCGGGATCCCCGCCTGGAAGATCGGGGGCATCACCGAGCGCACCGCCGCCGGGAGCCAGGAAAAGACCAGCGAGGAGAGGCTTGCGAGCGCGGCGTAAATGATCGTGGTGAGAACGCCGCCGCCCGAAATATTGCCGAAGTGACGGAACGCCATCGAGACCGGCTGGGCGATCTCCGAGATGATATTCATCGGCGTCATGACGACGACCGGCTCGGTGAATCCTTTGAGCCAGCCGAGAAAACCGTTGTTGCGGATGCTTTCATACCAACAGAGCCCGCTCGTGACCAGCGCCCACGCCATCGTGACCATCAGGTCGGCGGTCGTCGAGCGAAAGATCTGCGTCATCCCGATGAGCGAGCCGAAGATCGAGCAAAGGAAGAGCGTGCCGATATAGGGGGCGTATTTGAGATTG